>JAEUKG010000660.1 GCA_016794325.1 Myxococcales bacterium
ACGGGCACGGGCACGGGCACGGGGGAGAAGCGGCACGGGGGAGAAGCGGCACGGGCGTTGCTTTTCTGCGGGCCATGATGACCCCGCAGATGGCGACCTGGAGCGCCGACTTCGGCCGGAGCTACACCGACCGAAACCCCCAGAGCTGGGCCGACATGGACGCGCTCTACGCCTCCATGTACGGGGTCCCGCGGTCCGTCGTGAACGCCGAGATCCTCCGATCCGTCGATCGCTCCGCCCGCGTCCTCGAGGTCGGCTGCAACGTCGGGTGCCAGCTCGAGGGCCTCACGGCCCTCGGGTTCACCGATCTGCACGGGCTCGAGCTCCAGGAGTACGCCGCCGCCAAGGCCCGCGCGCGCCTGCCGAGCGCGGCGATCACCTGCGGCTCGGCGCTCGAGCTGCCCTTCCCCGACGCGAGCTTCGACCTCGTCTACACCTCGGGCGTCCTCATCCACATCGCGCCGGCGGATCTGCCGCGCGCCATGCGCGAGATCCTCCGCGTGTCGCGGCGCTTCGTGTGGGGCTGGGAGTACCACGCCGACGCGCTCGTCGAGATCCCCTACCGCGGCGAGCGCGGGCTCCTCTGGAAGGGCCCCTACGCCGAGCTCTACCGCGCGAGCGCGCCCGAGCTCGCGGTCGTCGCGCGGCGCCGCCTCCCCTACGCCGCGCGCCCGGAGCAGGTCGACGAGGTCTTCCTCCTCGCGTCAGCCCGCTGACGCGCCGCCAACCCGCTGGCGCGCGACAGCCACGGACATCGGCGTCGCCGTCGCGACCACCGACTCGAGCGCGAGCCCGGCGCGCGCGAGGAGCGCCTCGAGCTCCGCCCGCGTGCGCTCGCGCCCGCCGTCGCTGACGAGCAGCATCTGGAGGTCGAGGTACGCGAGGTACGGGCCGGTGGGCTCGGGGACGACGACGTCCACGATCACCACCCGCCCATCGGCAGCCATCGCGCCTCGGATGTCGGAGAGGAGCCGCACCGCGAGGTCATCGCCGAGGCCGTGCAGGATGTTCTTGGCGAGGTAGGCGTGGCACCCCGCGGGCACCCCGCGCATGAAGTCCCCGGGGGCGATCGCGCAGCGGTCCGCGACCCCGTGCTCGGCCAGGACCGCCGGCGCGCTCGCCACGACGGCCTCGGCGTCGACCAGGCGACCGCGGAGCCCAGGGTGGAGCGCGAGGATCGTCGCGAGGAGCTCCCCCGACCCGCCGCCGAGATCGCACACGTCTCGGAACGCGCCGAAATCCACGGCCCGGGCGAGCGACGGCGCGCTCTCACGGGTGAGCTCCCGCATCGCCCCGTGGAAGATCGCGTGCTCCTCGGGATGCTCATCGAGATAGTCCCACATGGTCACGTCGCCGTGCGCGCGCGCCCACGCCGACGCCCCCGTGCGCACCGCCTCGTCGAGCGCCGCCCAGACCTCGCCGTTCCGCGGCGCCGTCACCTCGAGGACCATGTTCCTCATCGAGCTAGGGTGATCACGCCGGAGCACCTCGGTCTGGCGCGTGAGCCCGAACGCCCCGCCGTGCTCGGTCAAGAGGCCGCTCCGCGCGAGTGCGCGGAGGAGGCGGTGGGTCGCGCCCCTGTCGAGCTCGAGCTCGCGCGCGAGCGCGGCCGCGTCGCGGGGACCGGCGGTGAGCGCGTCCGCGAGCCCGAGGCGCGTGAACGCGCCGAGCGCGTCGGAGATCCAGCGGCTCATGACGAGATCGAGGACGGCGAACGCCGGCGGGCTCATCCCACGGGCGAAGCGCGCGAGGTGGCCTTGGACGGCTTGGGTGGCGCGGACGACCGCGACCGGCGGCGCGCTCGGGATCTTGGGGGTGGCTCCGTTCATCGGCTCCTCACGGGCAGTTGGGGTAGCCGGGGCACCCGGGCTTGCAGTTCGACCCGGGCCCGCAGCTCGTGCCGCCTTTGGCGCCGCACGGCGGCACGCACTTGTCGGTCTGGCAGTCGGCGATGGCGCGGTTCGGCGCGTAGAGCGTGAAGTTGGAGGGGTCCACGCACTTTTCGGGGTCGTCGAGCTTGTGGTCCATGCAATAGAGGCAGAGCTCGTCCCGGTCGCACGCCTTGAGCTCGGCGCAGCACTTCTCGGCCATGCACTGGGTGCAGCTCGGCTCGCCGGGGACGGGTGTGATCTTGGTGACCCCGCACACCGCGAGCGCCTCGCCGGACGAGCCCGAGGACGCCCCCGACGAGCCTCCGCTCGACGACGAGGACGACGACGAGCCCCCGCTCGAGCCTCCGCTCGACGTGCTGGAGCCCCCCGAGGACGACGACCCCTCCGACGAGCACGCGGCGATCAGCGCGAGGGCGGCGGTGGCGGCGGCGAGACGAGCTTTCATCGATCCTCCTCCGCGCAGGATGGCGCACCTCCCGCGGCTCGGCCGGTCACGACCCGAGCAGGGCCGGTCACAAGATCCGTGACCGGCAGAAGCGCTCGGATCGGCTACGTTTCTCGGCGTGATCGTCACGCTCTCGGCCGGAGTCCTCGACCTCACGCGGCGCGTCTTCCGACGGGCGGACGGGTCCGAGTCGTCCCTCACGGGTATGGAGGCGCGTGTGCTCTCCCACCTCCTCGCGCACTCCGACCGATGCCACTCGCGCGAGGAGCTCCAGACGGAGGTGTGGGGCTACCGCGCCGGCATCTCGTCGCGCACCGTGATCACCACCGTCGGCCGGGTGCGGCAGAAGATCGAGGCCGATCCGGCGCACCCGGTCCACCTCGTGTCGACCGACGGTGGCTACCGCCTGGTGGTGCCGACGACGGCCGGCCGCGCCCCGAGCCTCCCGAACCTCCCCACCCCGTTCGTCGGACGCGCGGCGGACCTCGGGACGGTCGAGCGCCTCGTGACCGAAGGGGCGCGCCTCGTCTCCGTCCTCGGCCCGGGAGGCATCGGCAAGACGCGTGTGGCGATCGAGATCGCCCGCCGCCTCGATCCGCGGTTCGAGCTCGGTGCTGCGCTCGTGTCGCTCGAGGGCGTCGACACGGTGGAGGCGATGGTCCGGCACGTCGTCCACGGCCTGTCGCTGCGGCCGCTCGCCGAAGGCGAGACGAACACCGCCGCGCTCGTGGACCGGCTGCGCGATCGCTCGCAGCTCGTCGT
>JAEUKG010000662.1 GCA_016794325.1 Myxococcales bacterium
CGGGTCGTCGCCCGCGACCCCCGCGCGCCGGGCGAGGGCCGCCCGCGGATCGTCGTCGAGCTCGCCCGCGAGGACGGGCGAGCGGCGCGCGCGCGCTTCGACGGCGCGACGGGGGCGCTCCTCGAGCTCACCGACGCGAGCGCCTCGAGCGACTACGTCGTGGTGAACAAGACCGACGCGCGCGGCGAGTCGCGCGCCATCGAGACCGAGTCGGGGTGGATGACGTACCGCGGGACCTCCACCCGCTGGATCGCGTCCCACGACGGCACGACGTCGGCCTACGTCTTCCGCTGCAACCCGCGCAAATGCGAGTGGATCCAGACCGGCGAGGGCACCGCCTGGCCCGGCGACGTCGTGTCGGCGCACGCGAACTACCGCGCCACCTACGACGCGTGGCGCCTCGTGTTCGGGCGCTCGGGGCCCGACGGCAAGGGCTCGCGCGTCGACCTCCTCGTCTACGACGAGGGCGACAAGGAGAACGCGTACTGGACGACCGGCGGGAGCGGCCGCGCGGGCGCGATCGCGTTCCTCGTCCCCGCCGCGAACCAGTACGCCATCTCGGCGTCGCCCGATCTCGTGGGGCACGAGTTCACCCACGGCGTGGTCGCCTACACGCTCGGCCTCGTGGACGCGGGCCAGGCGAGCGCGCTCGACGAGAGCCTCGCCGACGTCTTCGGCATCTGGGCCAAGCAATACGCCTGCTACCACGGGTACTTGCACGACTGCGGGCAGCTCCTCCACTACGGCGAGATGGGCTATCCCAAGCGAGCGTATTACGTGCGCGACATCGCGAGCCCGTCCCTCAAGGGGCAGCGCGATCACATGACCGACTTCTGGGCGGCGGCGAAGGTGGGCCAGACCGAGCGCCACGTCGACGCCGGCATCCCCACCAAGGCGTGGCACCTGGTCGCGCGCGGCGGCAAGCACCGCGGCCTCGGCCCCGCGCGGGGGCTCGGCGACGAGCGCGCGTGGCGCATCTGGCACCAGGCCGCGTTCGAGGGGGCGCGCGAGCCGAACCTCGACTTCTACGACTTCGCGGTGCGCACGATCGCCGCCGCCGGCTCCGATCGCATGACCGTCGCCTGCGCGTGGCTCGCGGTCGGCGTCGGCAACGACGAGGGCCAGTGCAAGAAATGCAACGCCTGCGGCGGCGCCAAGAGGGGCGGCGTGGGCACGCGCGCGGTGGCCGGGTCCGCCGGCGGGTGCGAGGCCGCGGTCGGCGGCGCGAGCTTCCGCGCGGCGGCCGCCCTGCCCGCGGGCCGCGAGCTCTGCGGCGAGGTGTCGGGCGCGCGCTGGTTCAAGGCGACGGTGAAGGCCGGCGAGCCCTTCGCCCTCGATCTCCCCGAGGTGAGCGGCGACGTCGACGTGCGCGTCTTCGACGGCGCGGGCAACGTGCTCGGCGTCTCGGAGCGCCTCGGCGCGAGCGCGGAGCACGTCCGCTTCGTCCCCGACGCCGACGGAGAGGTCTTCGTGCGCCTGAGCGCGGCCGCGCCCTCCACCTTCACCGCCCGCCAGGGCTTCGCCGGCGCCGAGGCCGACGGCCCCGCGTGCCCCCTCTCCGGCGACTGCCTCGTCGATCCCAAGGCCGCGTGCGCGAGCGGCGACGTCTGCTCGTGGAACGGCGACCGGCACTGCTGCAAGGCCCCGTGGAGCGACGGCCCCGAGTGCTTCGGCGACGGCGACTGCGCCCCCGGCGAGGTCTGCGGCCGGAGCAGAGCCGGCGCCGGCGGCACCGTCTTCCGCTGCACGAGCCCCGACGCCCACGCCTGCCGCTAGGGCGTGTCCCTGAACGGGTTCGGTCTTCCCGTGCCCGTGCCCGTGCCCGTGCCCGTGCCCGATCGGGTCCGAACGGAAGTTCTTGTGGTCACTGCACGAGGTTTCCATCGGGTCGGCGGCGTGCTCCATTGGGC
>JAEUKG010000704.1 GCA_016794325.1 Myxococcales bacterium
GCCCGGGGTGCGCTCGCCGGCGAGCGCCACGGTTTGATCGAGCACGCCCGACGCGGCGAGGGTTACCGGCCCGCGCGGCTCGCCGCTCCGGATCCCCTCGGCGCGCGCTCGCTCGGTGCCTCGCCGGTCACCCAATCGAAGGCCGCCCCCGCCGGCGCCCGTCACCGTCGGAGCCAGGACGACGAGGGGGCCCGCGGTGCCGGGGCGCCTCGCCGACGCGTTCTCACCCGCGTGCCGAGGGGGACCAAGGCGCCTCGCGGCCCATCGCGTCTCCCGGCCGAGCTCGCCGCCGGGCCCGGCCGGGCCCTCGCCCGCGCCCACGTCGGAGGGCGCCCGCCGGCCGCCCCGCGCGGCGCCGACGTTCACCTGAGACGCGCCCGACGTTCGGGGGGCGCTTCGGGGTCCGAGCGCGCTCCCGACGCCGCGCCCTGGCGCGGCGGGGGCCAGCGCTCGCCCATCCCTGCCCTCTCGGCTCCGACGGACCTCGAGCGCACCCACCGGGGCATGTACGAACGCCGAGCCCTCCGCGAAGACGCCCGTCGGGACACCCCCCTCGCTACAGTGCTTGGGGGCGCGCATCCGCGGGGAGGCGAGCGAATGGCCCGGCAAATTCGCCGAAAACCCATCCTCACACGGCCGCGACGGTGAGACCGGCCCACCGCGGGCTCGCGAATTTTTGCGGAATTTCTCGAGACCAACGCGGCCCTCACAAACCGGATCGGGATATGTGCGGAAGCCGGTTCGTGCCGGTGAGTGTCGCGGCGTCGTCACGGGCCACCCCCAGCGCGACATGCCGCCCGCGACCGCGCGACCACGCCCGCGGCCGACCACGCTCGGGTGGCCTCGGCTCGCTCCTCGGGTGAGAGCCGCGCCCACCTCGCGAGGGCGTTCGAGCGTGCGGAGCATCGCGGGCAGCGCAGCGCGCCGAGCTTCCGGATCGCGGTGCCGCAGTCGATGCACTTCATCGGTTGGGGCGCTCGCCGACGGCACGACCCGCAACGGACCGGGCCTCGCGTCTTGGCCCGCCGGCGAGCCCTACCGACACGAGGGTCGAGACGGCGCCCACACCAGGCGCATACCGGAGCCTTGGCTCGCCCCCGCCGAACACACCGGAGGCAGCGGACTGCCCGCCCGTGGAGCCGAGCCCGGAGGGCGGTCGACGCAGCAATCGGGCCACGGCAGATCGAGCAAGCCAGCGGGGCGGCAGTCATGACTCGCCCTCCCCGCGGCTCGACTCGGCTTCGATCGCCGCTCGCTCGTCCGGGTCGTCGTAGGGTGCAGTAGTGTCCCTACTGGGGGTTATCGTCGAAAACTGCGCGCGCGAAGAGACGAACCGGGAATCACCCCCTGCGTCCCCCCTACACCCTACGGCCTCGCGCTCGACGTCGGTGGCCAACCGAACGCCGCGCCAGCCGTCGAGGACCTTCATGCCGGCGCGGACGCTCGTGTCGGTGACGCCGCGCCGCCGCAGACCATCAGCGAACCGCCTCGCGCCCAGTGGTTCGGCGCCGTCGTCGCGGCAGTACTCCTCGTAGGCCGCGCGGATGTGCTTGCGCGCGGCGCGCTCGTCGGGCCCGAAGACGAGCCACCCGTCGCAGAACTCTCGCAGCGGGTCGGCCTCTTCGCGGTAGTTTGCCGTCGCGCGGGTGACCTCGGGCGGGTCGCCGAGGCCCGAGCGCTGCCACGCGAGACAGCCGCGGACGGCCCAAGCGAGGATGCCCGGCAGCTCGGCAAGCAACTTGTCGACGAGCTCGGGATCGCGCTCCTCGGTGGGGATGGTCACGGTCCACGGGACCAGGCGGATGCGGCGCCAGATCCCCTCATCATCTCCGCGCACGCGCGGCTTGTGATTTCCGGCGAGCCAGAGCTTGTGCGTCGGCGCGAACGTCCAAAAGTCCTCGCGCATGCGCCGTGCCGCGATGAGATCGCCGCCCGTTAGGTCCTTGACGAGCGCCTCGTCGAAGTAGTCCCCGGCCTGGATCTCGGCGCAGGTCGCGACCCTAGCGCCGTGCAGGATCGTCAGCTCGGTGGGGTGTCGCTCGCCGCGAGAGGCGAAGAGCAGCCCACGGCTCGCGCGCGCGGCGTGATCGCCGAGTAGCGCGTGCAGCACGCGCAGAAACGTGCTCTTGCCGTTCGCGCCGCCGCCGAAGAGGAACGCGAGGACGTGCTCGCGGATCACGCCCGTCAGCGAGTAGCCGACCATGCGGGCGAGGTAGTCGACGAGCTCGACACTGCCCCCCATGACCCGATCGAGGAATCTATCCCACATGGGACACTTGGCCGCAGGGTCGTAGGCGACGTCGGCGAGCTTCGTGAGCAGGTCGCGCGGGTCATGAGGGCGCAGCACCCCCGTGCGGAGGTCGATCGTCCCGTTCGCCACGTTCAGGAGCCATGGGTCGGCGTCGAGC
>JAEUKG010000693.1 GCA_016794325.1 Myxococcales bacterium
TGCGACGCTCATCCGACCCTCATGAGCGCGAGGGCGGTCGCGACGTAGGCGATGGCCTCGAGCGCGCCCATCGCGACGTTGCGCTCGCGGCCGATGGCCTGATCGAGCTTGCCCTTGCGCAGCGAGAAGCCGGCGCCGAGGATCACGGTCTGCACGACGATCTGGCGGACGACGTAGAGGCCGAGCCCGTAGAGGAGCGCGACGCCGTAGGCCTGCAGGGACGAGGCCCACCCGGTGAAGCTGCCCTCGACCGCGCGCCCGATGATGAGCCCGAGGGCGATGGTCACGCCCGCGTAGCTGAGCGCGGCGGCGAGGTTCTCGCCCAGGATCTCCTCCGCGTCGTCGTACGAGGTGAGGGCGCGGAAGAGCGCGACGTAGAGGTGCAGGGTCGCCTGGGCGAGCACGAAGAAGACGGCCGAGAGGCCGAGCGAGGGGAGGTCGTCGCCCCCGAGCGCCTTGGCGGTGATGACGCCGGTCGCGATCGCGTGCGAGGCGGCGGCGACGCCGGCGGCCTCGTTGCCGCGATCGAGCTCGGCGACCAGCTTGCCCTTGAAGAGCGAGCGCATCCCGAGGCGGCTCACGAGCCCGTAGACCACCGTCGCCGCGACGCCGAACACGAGCGACCACAGCGCGTCGCTCTTGAGGTCCTCGGCGTGGACGCAGCTCCCGACCGCGCTCGCCGCGACGAGGAAGACGGACAGCACGTCCCCCACGTGGAGGAGGCCTCGCGCCACGTTTCCCTTGGCGAGCGCCTCCTTGAGGTGATCGTCCTTGCTGGTGACGCGCAGGGTGAGCTGCAGCGCGAGGACGAGCACCGTCGCCAGCACGGCGGTGAAGACGATCGGGTAGGCGGGGCTCTCGAGCATCGAGCCCGAATGTACCAGCTATTTCCCGGTCGCACAGGCCGGGCGCGCGCGGAGCGCCTCGAAGTCCGCGCGGAGCTGCCCGTACACCGGCTGGTCGTCGAACGTGGGCATGTAGCCCTTCTCGATCCTCGGCCCGAGGGCGCCCCACGGCATCGGCGGCAGCGCCGCCGGGGCGCACGTCCCGGCGGCGAAGCCCTTCTCCGCGACCGCGAGGAGGTCGGTCGCGTGTTGACGCGCGGGGACGTCGGAGTCCGGCCACTCGAGGGTGGTGCGGGCCTGGCCGCGCCCGCCCCGGACCCAAGCGACCTCCATCACCGTGCGCCCGCTCGACCACCCGAAGCCCGAGAGCCCGATGCCCGCGCCGACCCCCGCGGGGATCACCGGCTCTATCCCTTGTGGAATAGCGTGGCCTTCGCCGCTGCGTACCACGTCGCGGTCGGCGAGGACGCTGAGGAAGATCATGAGCGCCGCCTCCCGGATCGCGTCGACGGGGACGCGGCCGATCTCGGCCGAGTGCTGGTTGGGCGCCGTCGTCATCCCGAAGCAGCTCTTGGACACGTAGGCCGCGCCGGTGGCGAGATCGTACGCGCGGACCTGCTCGCAGCCGGAGTAGTGGCCGCGTCGGCCGCGCACGACCAGCCACCCGTCTTTGGGCGCCGCGAAGCGCCCGAGGGGCAACGTGTCGGCGCGCTCCGGCACCTGCGACACGCAGTTCGCGAACGCCAGGAACTGCTCGTCGGGCGGGCTCGCGAGCGCCTTCTTGCCGCACCGATCGCGGCTCGGCGGCGGCTCCGACGGCGTCGCCGAACGCGCGAGCGACAGGTGCGCGGCCGCCGAGGCCCGCGCGAGCTCCACGTGCGCCCGGTGCATCCAGCCGAGCGTCTCGGCGCCGCAGGTCGAGGTCGACCGGGGCATCGCCGCGTCGGCGGGGCAGAGCAGGGGCGCGAGCGGGTGCACCGTCTGCACGTCGCTCGTGAGCGAGTGGCGCGACGTCGGCGGGATCACCAGGAACGGCGTCTCTTTGCCGACCAGCTCGAGCTGGCTCGAGAGCCAGTAGTGCCCGCCCTGGTCCCAGAAGTCGCGCAGCGACAGCCCCGAGTCGAACTCCATCGGGAACGGCGTGGTGGCCACGGCGAGCGCGAAGCACGGCTCGTCGGCGAGGAGCTTCTCGATCTCCTTCTGGATCGGGCGCGCGTCGGCGGCCGGCGCGAGCTTCTGCACGCGCGCGTCGAGCGCGTCGAGCTTCGCCTTCGCGGCCTGGCCTTGGGGCGAGCGTGGATCGCAGGCGCGCACCGTCTCGGCGTCGGCGGGCGCGGGCGCCGGCGCGCCCGGCGGTGGCGCAGGCGTCGGCGCGGGCGGATGGCTCGGCGGATCCGCGGCGCGCTTCGGTGGGATCGTCACGGCGGTGGTCGGCCGCGGAGGCGCCGCGCACGCGGCGGCGAAGGCGACGAGGCTGAGCACGAACGAAGGTCGCAGCACGTGGTCCTTTGGAGGCGCGGGCTCGCGCGAAGTTCCCGCGCGCGCGATCGGGGGCGTCAGCGCCGGACCTTCGCGCGGAAATCGCTGGTGAATCTGCCGTCGACGCGGATCGAGTAGCGGAACGCGGGCGCGGCCTCCACGCCGTGGTAGTCGCCGTCGTTGAACCAGTACGCGCGCGAGGGAGCGAAGACCTTCTCCGCCGCGCCGTCGTCCCAGAGGAAGAGGCGCTTCTCGCCGGTGGGGCAGAAGGTGACGAACTCGTCGGGCTCCCCCTCGGCCGGATCGCGGTCGCGGTGCACGGTGCCGTGGTCGTTGGAGGACAAGCCGAGGAGCTTCACGCTCCCGATCTGCTCGAACGGGAGCGACTGGACGAAGGCGACGGTGCGCGGGAAGTAGAGCATCGCGTCGCGGGTGAAGGCCTTGCCGCGCGGGTCCGCCTTGTCGACCCACCGCCCGCCGGGCATCAGCTCGAGGTAGACCTTCCAGGGGAAATAGACGCCGTATTTGTACTCGAGGTACTTCATCTGGCGCCGGCTGAGCGGCACCGCGCGCTCCTCGCCGAACGTGTAGCTCTCGCGGTTCGACAGATCGATCGCGCCCGGATCGTCGGAGAGCGAGACGAAGACGACGAAGGCGTCGTCGTCCATCGCCGCGATGACCTCTCCGTAGTCGGCCCACGGCTCCCGCGCGAACACCGGCGGCATGATCCCCATGCTGCGGTGGCACCCCCCGGTGTACTCGGGCGTGACCTGGGTGAGCCCGACGCAGATCTCGTCGTCGAGGCTCTCGAGATCACCGAGATCGAGCAGCGGCTCGAGATCGACGAAGGGCCGCCCGTCGATTCCGCTGAGGGTCGATTTCGCAGGACGGCTCACGGCCTCAGGCTACCACCTCCGCCACGACCGAGCGCGATGACGCAGCGCGGCGGCGCCCGCGAAGTAGCGCACCCGTCCGGATCTGCTATGAGGCGCGCGATGGAATCGCCGCGTTTTCTGGTCATGGGCTGCGGGGGGATCGGCGGGATCGTCTCGGCGAACCTCCTCGAGATGGGCTTCGACGTCGCGCCGTTCACGACCAACGAGGCCATCGCCTCCGCCATCGACGAGCGCGGCTTCCAGCTCCGCGGCGACGGCGGCACCCGCACCGTGCGCGGCGCCGCGCACCGCGAGGTCCCGAAGGCGGCGAAGGACGGGCAGAAGTTCGACTACGTCTTGCTCGCCACGCAGCCGCCCCAGGTCGAGGACGCGGCCCGGAGCGCGCTGCCGTCGCTCGCCGAGGGCGGCCGGATGGTGTGCCTGCAGAACGGGCTGTGCGAGGACCGCGTCGCCAAGATCGCCGGCAAGGATCGCGTGCTCGGCGCGGTCGTCGCCTGGGGCGCGGCGATGCCGGAGCCCGGCGTCTACGATCGCACCGCGGCGGGCGGGTTCACGCTCGGTCGCATCGACGGCACCCACGACGAGGCGGCGCTCCCCCTCTCTCGCGCGCTCGAGTGCATCGGCCCGGTGGAGATCACGCAGAACCTCGCGGGCAAGCGCTGGAGCAAGCTCGCCATCAACTGCAACATCTCGTCGCTCGGCACGATCGGCGGCGACCGCCTCGGCGCGCTCATGCAGCACCGCTTCACGCGGCGGCTCGCGCTCGAGGTCATGACCGAGGTCGTGGCCGTCGCGCGCCGCGAGAAGATCAAGCTCGAGAAGGTGTCGGGGACGATCGACCTCGACTGGATCGCGCTGACCGACGAAGAGAAGGTCGCGGCCGGGTCGCCGTCGCTCGTCGCCAAGCACACGCTCCTGCTCGCGGTGGGCTTCCGCTACCGGCGCATGCGGAGCTCGATGCTCTCGGCGATCGAGCGCGGTCGGACGCCGGCCATCGACTTCTTGAACGGCGAGGTCGTCGACCGGGCCAAGCGCCACGACGTCCCCGTGCCGGTGAACACGCTCGTCCGCGACACCGTGTGGGACATCGCGCGGGGGAAGAAGAAGCCGGGGCTCGCCCTCCTCCGCGAGCTCTTCGACGCCACCGGCCCCCACTGATTCGAAGAGGGCAGCAAAGCTGCCCAATTTCAGGGGGGGTCGGCCGATCGGCCTGTCCGAAAAATAGGCAGCCAGCTGCCCAATTTCGGGAGCGGGGGATCGGCCGATCGGCCTGTCCGAAAAATAGGCAGCAAGCTGCCCAATTTCGGGAGCGGGGGATCGGCCGATCGGCCTGTCCGAACAATAGGCAGCAAGCTGCCCAATTTCGGGAGCGGAGGATCCACCCGCGGAGGCAGCCCTCGGAGAGTGACCGGGCGCGCCATTGTCTCGGGCGGGGGACCGGAAAACACCTCCAATTGCATGAAATTGCATCCAAAATCGGCAAAGGTAAGAAGTTTCCTACATGGGAGCACATGACGTCGGCGAGCCGTAGGACACGTGCACACGGAGAGATGCCCATGCACGACTTCCCCCTCGCTCGTCGCTTCTTCCTCAAGCTCCTCGGCGCCGCCGGCGTGGTCGCCGCGTCCGCCGAGACCACCGGCTGCGCGCCTCCGGACGAGGAGGACGACGACGCCTCGTCGGGTGCGCTCGCCGAGTCCTTCGAATACGTCGTGATCGGCTCCGGCGCGGGCGGCGGACCGCTCGCGGCCAACCTCGCGCGGGCCGGGCACTCCGTGCTCCTCCTCGAGGCGGGTGAGGACAAGGGCGCGCGGCTCAACTACCAGGTGCCCGCCTGGCACGCTCAGTCGACCGAAGACGAGACGATGCGCTGGGACTACTGGGTGAAGCACTACGAGCGCCCGGAGGAGCTCGACTCCAAGGACGGGAGCCTCCACGGCGAGGCGCGCGGCACGATCCTCTACCCGCGGGCGGGCACCCTCGGCGGCTGCACCTCGCACAACGCGATGATCACCGTCTACCCGCACGAGCGCGACTGGGACACCATCGCCGACCTCACCGGGGACGAGAGCTGGCGGGGCGCGTCGATGCGCCGCTACTTCGAGATCCTCGAGCGGTGCGAGTACCTCCGCCCCGACGACGACGCGCGCGGGCACGGCAAGCGCGGTTGGCTCGGCGTCGACAAGCCCGACTCGCGGCTCGCGCTCGGCGACCTCCAGATCCTCACCCAGGTGAAGGCGGCCGCGCGCGGCTTCGCCCGCTCGCAGGGCAAGACGTTCTTCGAGCGGATCGGCCTCGACGTGCAGCAGCTCCTCGGCCTGATGCGCCGCGATCTCAACGCGGCGGCGCCGGGGCGCGACGGCGCCGAGGGCGTGTACACGATCCCCCTCGCGATCACGAACGGCAAGCGCAACGGGCCGCGCGAGTACCTGCTCGACACCGTCGCCAAGAAGCACCCGCTCACCATCCGCACCGGCGCCTACGTCACCAAGATCCTCTTCCACGACGCTCCGACGCCCGACGGGAAGCGTCGGGTGAAGGGCGTCGAGTACCGGAGCGGCAAGCACCTCTACCGCGCCGACCCCAAGAGCGTCCCGAACCCGGCCGCCGCCAAGCGCGTCGAGGTGATCGCGACGCGCGAGGTCATCGTCTCCGCCGGCGCGTTCAACACGCCCCAGCTCCTCAAGCTCTCGGGGGTCGGCCCCCGCGCCGAGCTCGACGCCCTCGGCATCGACGTCGTGGTCGATCTCCCCGGCGTGGGCGAAAACCTCCAGGATCGCTACGAGGTCGGGGTCGTGAGCGAGGTGCGCTCCGACTTCGCGACGGTGGAGGCCTGCACGTTCGGCGCCGGCGCCAGCGCCGCGTGCCTCGACACCGGCGACTGCTCGCCGCGCGACCTCGCCGCCGACCCGTGCCTCGCGCAGTGGAAGAGCGGCGCGGGGCCCTACGCCACGAACGGCACCGTCGTCGGCATCGTCAAGCGCTCACGGCCCGATCTCCCGGAGCCGGACCTCTTCGTCTTCGGAGGGCCCGCGTTCTTCAAGGGATACGAGCCGGGCTACGCGGCGCGCGCGATCGCGAAGAAGAACCAGTTCACCTGGGCGGTGCTCAAGGCCCACACCGGCAACACGGCCGGCTCGGTCACCCTCCGCTCGAAGAACTGGTGGGAGACCCCCAACATCTCGTTCCGCTACTTCCACGAGGGGACGTCGTCGGCTGCCGACGCCGACCTCGACGCGATGGTGGCAGGCGTCGAGCTCGCCCGCACGATCGGCGAGGAGGCCCGCGCTCTCTCGCTGGCGCCAGTGGTCGGGAAGTTCGACGAGATCCTCCCCGGGCCCGCGGTCAAGACGCGCGAGGACGTGAAGCGCTTCGTGAAGCGCGAGGCCTGGGGCCACCACGCGTCGTGCACCTGCCCCATCGGCGCCGACGGCGACCCGAAGGCGGTGCTCGACGCGAAGCTCCGGGTGCGCGGGACCGCCGGCCTGCGCGTCGTCGACGCGTCGGTGTTCCCCAAGATCCCGGGGTTCTTCATCGTGGTGCCGATCTACATGGTGAGCGAGAAGGCCACCGACATGATCCTCGAGAGCATCGGTGAGCGGCGGAGGGCGTGAGCCTCGCCGCCGCCGTCGCCCTCAGGGGCAGGTGCTCTTCAACGTCCGCATGACGCTCGTGCACTGCGCCGCGAGCGTCGCGCGCTGCTTCGGATCTTTCGCGAGCTGTCGGTAGGCCGAGCGGATCCCGTCGATCGTGCTCGGGCCGCCGCCGCCCGACACCTTGGCGAGGACGCACTGCTCGTAGGTGCGCAAGAAGCGGTCGCACTCGGGGACGCCGGTGGAGTCGTCGCCCGCGACCCGCGGCTCGCTGCTGCGGGCGGCGCGGGCGGTGCGGGGGCCCCGCGGCGCCGTCTTCGGAGCGTCGACCGTGGGCGGCGCGGCGCAGGCGTCGCCCTCGAGGCGCATCCCGCCTGGGCAGGCGACGTAGCCGGCCCCGGCGCACACCGAGCCGTTCCAGGGCGCGTCGCTCGGGCAGGTGCGCTCGGGCGCGAGCGCGGCCGCGCCTTCGTCGTCGGGGAGCGACGCCGTCGGCCCCGGGGCGGGCGCTCCCTGGGCGGCGGGCCGCGCGGAGCACGCCATGGTCACCCAAGAGCCCAGGGCGAGCATCCACGCCCAAACGCGCGGAGCGCGCGGTGCGCGCCGCACGTGGAGCGAGCGAAGCGTATGAGGTGCGCGCGCGGAGCGCATGGTGGGAGCGTAGCAGACGCCGCCCACCTGGCGGACGCGGCCCACCTGGCTGCCGGCGCGCGATTTTTGGCTAGTGGCCGCGCGCTCGTGTAGCTACGGTGTCAGCATGGAGGCTCTTACAATGATGAAGAAGATCGTAACGACACTGGTCGTCGCGAGCGCGGCCAGCGCCGTCGTCTTGGCGTGCTCGTCGTCGGACAGCAACAGCTCCTCGTCGAGCTCCTCGTCGACCTCGTCGGGCGGCTCGTCCGGCGGCTCGAGCTCGTCGTCCGGCGGCGGCTCCTGCAGCATCAAGAAGGACAGCGTCAAGTGCGTCAGCGTGACCAAGAAGTCCGGCGACCAGCTCTGCCCCGACATCAAGTGCGATCAGTTCGCCTCGAACGGCGACGCGGGCGCGGGCGACGGCGGCTCCTCGAAGTGCGACCCCGTGGTCAACGAGGCGGCGTGCACGATCAAGATCGACTGCACCGAGTCCGAGGGCGGCACCACGTCCACCACCAAGGGTGACTTCAAGGCGGAGGGCGGTCAGGTGAAGGGGACGCTCACCGTCACGGTGACCGGCGCCGTCTCGCTCTCCTGCACGTACGACATGGTCTTCCAGTGAGAGTCGCGCTCCCTCCGGGCGTCAGGCGCGCACGCGCAGGGCGCCCGGGACGAGCTCCACCGTCATCGGCAAGCCGGCGAGGGGCTCGCCGTCGAGGTCGATGAGGAATACACCTTTCGCCCCATCGTTCTCGAGCGCGACCGTGATCTTCTGGCAGCCGAAGTGCACCGCGCCCGGGTGCTCGAGGTGCTTGCCCGAGTAGATCTTGCCGGAGGTGAGCGCGAACGCGACCTTGGACCGCGGGCCCATGCCCACCACCTCGAAGCGGCCGTCGCCGGGGTCGGCCATCGGCGCCACCTTCATCCCCGAGCCGAAATACTGGCCGTTGCAGATGGCGAGCATGTAGGTCGAGATCTTCTCGACGCGCTCGGAGCCCTCGTGGGTGACGGTGCACGACAGCCGCCCGAGCTCGGCGCGGGCGAGCGCCTTCACCGAGGCGCCGAAATACGCGGCGGTGCCGCCGAGCGTGCGCGAGGCCTCGGCGACGTAGCGGTCGACGAGGCCGCCCATGCCGCACGAGACGATGTTCACGAAGTGCCGCTCCTTCGCCTCGCCGCTCGGCGTCGTGTAGGTGACGCGCCCGAGGTCGAGCGACCGCGTCCCGCCCTTCGAGAGCGCCGCGAGGTAGGCGTCGAGCCGGTGCTCGAGGCCGAGCGTCTTGCGGAAGTCGCCGCCGGTGCCCTGGCCGATGAGGCCGATGTGGGTGCCGCTCTTGCTCGAGGCCATGAGCCCGTTGGCGACCTCGTTGAAGGTGCCGTCGCCGCCGACGGCGACCACGAGCTCGTACCCCTCGTCCCCCGCCTTCTTCGCGATGTCCGACCCGTGGCCGGCGTGTTTGGTGAGCTCGACGTCGCAGGCGCCGAGGGCGCCCTCGATGGTCTTGCGCATCTGGGGGAAGGTCTTCTCGGTCTTCCCACCCCCGCTCTTGGGGTTCACGACGAGCAGCGTCTTCATCGTGGCCTCACGCGGTGAGGGGGGCGTCTTCGGCGGCCTCGGGCCAGACCACGCCGCGGGCGCGCAGGTCCTCCACCGTGTCGTAGAGGGTCTCGATCGGGTCGCGGGCGTGCCAGCCGAGCTCGCTCTCGGCCCGGGTCGCGTCGAGGTACCAGTAGAACTGGGCCATATCGAACGAGATAGGGTCGACGGGGAGGGTCATGCCGAAGCGCGTCATCACGTTGTCGAGGAGGCGGGCGCCGGTGCGCATCGTCTCCGCCGCCCGGGGGATGGGGAGGAAGGGCGCGCGCACGCCCGACACCCGCGCGAGGCGGGCGAAGAACTCGCGCAGCGTCACGTTGCACGCGCCGACGAGGTAGCGACGGCCGCCGATGCCCTTCTCGTACGCGAGGCGGAGCGCGATCGCCGCGTCGCGGGCGTCGACGAACGAGATGCCGCCGGGGGGCACCACCGGGATCTTCTTCTCGAGGAAGAGCTTCACGTCTTCGGTCGACGACCCGTTGACGTCACCGGGGCCGAGCAGCAGCGTCGGGTTGACGCTGATGACCGCGAAGCCCTCGCCGTTCATCTCGAGCGAGTGCTGCTCCGCGAAGAGCTTCGCGCGGTAGTAGGGCCAGCGGGCGAGGATGGCGATCGGCGTCTTGTCGTCTTCGGTCGCGATGAAGTCCGGGTCGTCGCTCACGGCGACGGTGCCGCTCGACGAGGCCACGATCGCCCGGGTGACGCCCGCGGTCTTGCACGACGACAGCACCTTCTTCGTGCCGTCGACGTGGACGCGGTAGAGCTCCTCGGCGTCTTCGGCCTTGCGCGAGACCTTGCCCGCGCAGTGGAAGAGGCCGCCGCAGCCGCGGGCGGCGGCGAGCACGCTCGCCTCGTCGAGGACGTCGCCGATGGCGCGCTTCACGCCGTCGGGGAGCGGCGCGTCGGCCGAGCGGACGAGGGCCACGACCTCGTAGCCGTTCCTGGCGAGCTCGTCGACGAGGTGGCGGCCGAGGAAACCGGTGGCTCCGGTGACGAGCACGCGCTTCGGGTTGCTCATGACAGCTGGAAGACCTTCTGGAAGGTGAGGAGGAGCGAGACGTCGTTCGACTTCAGCGCGCCGGAGATGAACTCGGCAGGGCCCGGGACCCACGCCTCGCGCACGATCTTGGTGAAGAGCTCGGGGCTCGTCTTGAGGACGCAGTCGGCGGTGCCGCTCTCGGGCTTGCCGAGCTTGATCTCGCACTTCTCCGGGTCGACGAGCACGGTCCACTTCGCGAAGGGATCGGTGCCGAGCGTGAAGTAGAAGGAGGTGGGCTTGTCGACCTGGCCCTTCGCGAACTTGCCCTCGAGCTCCTGGAAGAGGGTGACGAGCGGGTGCTCCTTCTTCTTGCTCTTGGGGGGGATCGACCCCTCGTCGAGGCGGTCGAGCTTGGCCACGTCCAGGATGTCGCCGGCCTCGAGCGCGAGGACCGCGCGGTGCGCGAGCTTGGCGACCTCGCGCGCGGCGTCCGCGCTCGACATGCCGTCGGTGAGGCGCCGCATGTCGCGCACCGTGATCGCCGGGCCGATGCGCGCCTTGATGCGCCGGCTCGTCGGGAGCTTCGCGCCCTTGGGCATCGCGTCGCGGGTGCCGGTGACCCACAGCGGGAGGATGTCGACCCCGTAGGTGAGCGCGAGCTGTCCCACCATCGCCTTGAACTCGTGGATCCGCCCGTCGGGGCTGCGCGTGCCCTCGGGGAAGATGAGCATCGTCTTGCCCGACTGGAGGATCTCTCCCGCTTGCCGCTCGCTGGCCCGCAGGCCGCCCTTGCGGTCGATCGCGTGGAGGTTCGTGAAGTTCTCGAAGAACGTGCGCGGCAGCGTGCCGCGCTCGAAGAAGTAGTCCTGGGCGGCGAGGGTCACCACGTCCTCGCCGTACCGGCCGAGCGCGTGGCGGACGAAGCCCATGTCGAGGTGGCTCGCGTGGTTGGCGACGACGATCACGTTCCGGTTGTGGGGGATGAAGCTCTGCCCCGTGACCTCGGACGACATGAGCCCGCCGTAGAAGAGGTCCTGGAGCTTGCCGATCGCGCGCTTGCCCGCGTCCTGGATCTCCTTGGGGAAGCGGACGACCTCGGACCGCTGCTCCTTCTCGCGGCCCTCGATGATGCGGGTGCGGCTCTCCTGGCGCTCGGCCCCGCACAGCGCCTCGACGTCGGCGACGGTGCGGCACGCCTGGAGCTCCTTGGGGTCGATCGTGCCGTAGCGCGCCTCGAGCGCGACCAGGAGCTCGGTCAGCGCGAGCGAGTCGAAGCCGAGGTCGTCGGCGAGCGACATGTCGGCGGTGACCTCGGCGGCGGCGCGGTTCTTCACCCCCGCGATGGCGTGGCGGGCCGCCGACACGCGCGGCTCGCCGGCGTGCCCGTGCTCGTGGCCGGTGGGGGTGGGCCGCTGGGTCGCGGCCTGGATGCGCCGCAGGATGTCCTTCACCTCGTTGCGCTTCACCTTGCGGGTGGCGGTGCGGGGCAAACGTGCATCATACAAGTGAATGACGCTCGGCTGCTTGCCGAACGGGAGCTTGCCGAGCGCGTCGCGCAGCGAGCGGTCGGCGCGGGCGAGGCGCGTCGCGCGGTCGACCGAGTCGTCCTCGGCGGGGACGGCGAGGCACGCGAGGCGCTCGCCGCCGGCCTTGGCCTCGACGCCGACGAACGCGAGCTCCTCGACGTGCTTGACGGGGCCGAGCTGCTTCTCGAGGTCGTCGGGGTAGATGTTCTCGCCGCTCGCGGTGACGATGACGTCCTTGCTGCGGCCGACGATGACGAGGCGCCCGCGCTTGTCGAGCTTGCCGAGGTCGCCGGTGTGGAGCCACCCGTCGGCGTCGAGCACGAGCTCGGTGGCCTCGCGATCGGTGTAGCCGGCCATGACGTTGGGGCCGCGCGCGAGGACCTCGCCCACGCCCTGCTCGTCGGGGCTCGCGATCTTGATCTCGACGCCGGGGACCGGCTTGCCGACCTGGCCCGCGGCCGAGCCCGCCTTGGCGACGGTGAGCACGGGCGCGGCTTCGGTGAGGCCGTAGCCCTCCGTGAGCTTGAGGCCGAGGCCCTGGAAGAGCTTGTGGGTGCTCGGCGGGAGCGCGGCGCCGCCCGAGATGAGCCAGCGCACGTGGCCGCCGAGGCCGGCGTGCACCTCGCCGAAGAGCAGGCGCCCGAGGTCGATCTTCGCGTTCTTGGCGAGGAAGCGGTTGACCTCGGTGCCGACGTTGAACACCGTCTCCGCCGCCTTGCCGCGCGCGTGGACCTTGCCGAGGATGCGGCGCTCGAGGAGCTGCCACACCGCGGGCACGCCGACCATGCCCGTGATCCGGCCCTCCTTCAGGCCGCGGGTGAGGCGCTCGCCGTTGAGCTCGTCGAGGTAGGCGACGCGCGCCCCGCGCGAGAACGGCAAGAGCATGCCGCAGCTGAACTCGAACGTGTGGTGCAGCGGCAGCACCGACAGCACGCGGTCGCTCGACGAGAGCGGGAAGAGCGGCGCCAAGGCCGCGATCATCGACGTGAAGTTCTTGTGGGTGAGGAGCACGCCCTTGGGGGTGCCCGTCGTGCCGCTCGTGAAGATGACGCTCGCGACGTCGTCGGGCGTGACCTCCACCGCGGGCCGCGTCGCGTCCTCGCCGGGCTCGGGGTCCCTCACGACGTCGTGGAGATCGCAGATGACGTGGGTCTCGCGCACGCGGTCGCGCACGAGCGCGCCGGCGTGTTTGTCGACGTGCGCGTCCCAGATGACGACGCGGGCCTCGCTCTGGCGCACGACGTTCTCGAAGGGCTCGGCCTCGAGGGCAGGGTCCACCGGGACCACCGCCGCGCCGGCGCGCACGATGGCGAAGTAGGCGATGGGCCAGTCGGGGTGGTTCTGGGCCGAGAGGACCACGCGGTCGCCGGGCTGGACGCCGAGCCGCGCGAGGCGCGCGGCCGCGGCGTCGGCGCGCCGCTGCACGTCGGCGTAGGTGACGCGGGCGAGGCCGTCCTCCTCGAGGCGCTGGAACGCGGGGGCGTGCTCGTGGCGCTCGGCCATCTGGTCGACGAGCGACGCGAGCGTCTCGTGCGGCTTGAGCGGCTTGACCTCGCGCTTGTAGCGCTCGTCCAGCCACGGGATGACCCGCTTCTCCATGGCGGGCATGTGCTGGTTCATCCAGTAGTCGGCCCAGTCGATCTTCTCGGGCTCCCACGGCACGCGCTGCTTGTCGGCGTCCGACAGGCGCGCGTACGCGGCGCGGGTGTTGGCGCACGAGAAGGGGCCCTTCTGCACGTAGATGAACGGCGCGAACAGCTTGAGGAGGAAGTCGATGCGCTCCTCCTGCGCCGCCACCTTCTCGAGGGTCTTGGCGACGGCCTTGCCGGCCGGGCGCGCGGGCCCCGGCGCGTCCTTCACCACCCCCGCCACGAGCTTGGCCACCTGGGCGATGCGCCCCGGGCCCATGAGGTCGTAGCGCTCCATGCTGACGAGCGCGGGCTCGTAGTGCGCCTGGAGGAAGTTGAGGAACGGGTTCCCCTTGTTCGTACGGAGATAGTACTTGCGGCGGTAGATGCCGACGAGCTCGCCGTACCGGAGGATCGAGCAGCCGTTCACGTCGCTCGCGCCGTACTGGTAGACCGGCTTCTGCGTCCCCTCGAGCAGCTCGGCGAGGGTGAGGATCATGCCGGAGCACACGAGGTCGGTCGGCACGAAGTCGATGAGGACGTCGCTCGCGATGATCTGGTGCTGCCCCTTCATCGCCAGGAAGATCAGCGGCGCGCTCGTGCCGATGCCCTCGTTCCACGCCGGGAACGGGAACTCGCGCGTGCTCTCGCAGCAGGCCGGCCGGGCGATGGTGTAGGGGAGGCCGCTCTTGGCGATGATCTGCTCGCCGATGCTCTTCGTGTACGTGTAGATGTTCGGCCAGCCCCAGTGGGTGGCGCGCTCCATCCCCGCCTCAACGAGGCGGTCGCTCACGAACTTGCGCTTCACGTTCTTGAGCTCGGCCTCGAGCGCGGGCCCGCTCGTCGGCTCGCCGCGGCGCAGGAGGTTCTTCTTCGCGCTCTCGAGGAAGACGCTCTGGCGGAACGCGTCCTCGCAGCGGCTCCGCGCCTGCGCGATGAGATCGAGGCAGTCGGCGATCTCGCGCTCCGGGTCCCAGAGCTCACGGCCGAGCTCCTCGGCGCGGGGGAAGGGGTGGACCGTGCCCGGCTCCTCTTCGAGGATCATCCCGTTGCGGTTACCGACCACGTAGCAGGTGCTCGTGTGGAGCAGCGGCGCGTCGCCGAGCGCGCGCGCGAGCTCCACCAGGTTCTGGGCGCCGAACGCGTTGGTGTCGAGCGCCTCGTCGAGCGGCGGGTTGAAGTCGACGACGCCGGCCACGTTGACGACCGCGTCGATGGTGCCGCGCTGCTCGCGGATGAACGACTCCGAGATGCCGCAGAGCGGCCGCCCCACGTCGCCGTCGATGGGGACGATCTTCTCGCGCAGCATGTCGACGTAGCCGTCGCCCCAGCGATCGCGCAGGGGCTTCAGGGCCTCGCTCGTGGCGACGTCGGCCCAGAAGCGCTCGTCGCTCGTCTGCTTCGCGCTCGAGCGCACGAGCAGGAAGATCTTCCCGAGGTTCGGGAAGCGGTCGAGGAGCATGCACCAGTAGATCTTCCCGAGGAACCCCGTGCCCCCGAGCACGAGCAGCCGCGAGCCCTCGAAGACGCGCTCGAGATCGAGCGGCGGGAGCGCCGAGGCTTCGGCGGGGCGGCGAGAGAGCGGGGCGTGGTCGGCGCCAACGCGCGACGTACCGTTGTGGGATGTCATCGGTGTTCCGGCGGGTTTTTCCCCCGTTTGGCGCCGCGATTCGCGGACAGGGGGTGAACTCTCCTACACCACGGGGCGCCGCCGAGCAACCTCGAGCGTCCACTCCAAGAGCACGGATTCATTGGCGAAAACTCTCGATTTTCCGACGCGATGCGTCGCCCGCAGGCGAGCCAGGTGTGGTAGAGCCGGCGCATGGCCAAGCGAGAGACCGCGTTCAACTTCTATCCTGCGGAGATCAACGGCAGCCCGGCGGCGGTGGTCGTCGACCTCGCGGCGGAGCCGGACGCGTCGCGTCCCTACCGCATCGCGGTCCGCTTCGACCTCCGCGAGCCCGACGAGGAGGGCCTCCGCTCCGAGGACGAAGAGAAGGCGCTCGAGGCGCTCGACGAGAAGATCGAGGGGCGGCTCGCGAGCGCGTTCGGCGCGGTGCTCGTCGGCTTCTACGACCACGCGGGCACGAGCACGCTCATCCACTACGCGAAGAAGAACCCGAGCGCGGCCGACGTGAAGCGCGCGCTCGGCGACCTCGGCCCCTACGACGCGCAGGCGCAGGTGGAGGAGGACGAGGAGTGGGCGTTCTTCACCGACCAGCTCTACCCCGACGCGAACGCGCTCCAGATGATCATGAACCGCCTCACCCTCGCGCAGATGGAGCGCGCGGGCGACGTGGCCGAGGCGCCGCGCGAGATCGATCACGCGGCCACCTTCGCGACGAAGGCGGCGGCCGACCAGGCGGGCAAGGCCCTCTCCGCCCACGGCTTCCACGTCCACGCGCCGTCGAAGACGGACGACGGCTCGCTCGTCATCGAGTTCCACCGCGAGGACGCGCTCGCGGCGGGCCGCATCGACGAGGTGACCCAGGAGATCCTCGAGATCGTCCTCGGCGTCGACGGCGACTACGACGGCTGGGGCGCGCCGGTGATGTCGCCCGCCAAGAAGGCGCCCGCGAAGGCGGAGAAGAAGGCCGCGCCCGCGAAGGCGGAGAAGAAGGCCGCGCCCGCGAAGAAAGCTCTGGCGAAGAAAGCTCCGGCGAAGAAAGCTCCGGCGAAGAAGGCTCCGGCGAAGAAGGCTCCGGCGAAGAAGGCTCCGGCGAAGAAAGCTCCGGTGAAGAAAGGTCCGGCGAAGAAGCCCGCGAAGCCCGGCAAGAAGGCCAAGCGCTGAGCGTCAGGGCAGCGCGGGCTTGCCGTCGGGGTCGTCCCACCAGCACCAGTTCTCGACGATGCTCGCCGTGATGTCGGCGGGCGGGGCGTTCGGGGACAGGCGCTCGCCGTAGACCTTGATCTGCGTGAGGTCGGCGCCGCCGATGAGACGCTTCGCGTTCGCGGGCGCGCTCAAGGTCTGATCGCCGGGGACGTCTGCATACACGGTGGCGTTCGCCGCCACGCGCACCCGGAAGCGTCCCGTGCCCGACGCGCCCGGGATCTTCTCCTCGCCACGGTAGAAGACGCGCAGCACCGCGTCTATCGGCTGCGCGCCGCGGTTGACGATCTTCACCCGCGCGAGCTCGTAGTCGCGGTCGAAGCTCGTGCACTTGGCGGTGGGGACAAGCACCGTCGGCGCGCTGAGGGCTTCGTCGGTCGAGTCTTGGTCGGCGTCGTCGGGCGCGCCGGCGCAGGCCGCGAGTGCGAGGGCGAGGGGGATGGCGATGAGCGAGCGGGTCATGATGGTCACCTCGGCGACGTGTGCCCACGCCCATCGCGACCGTCTCACCGCGGGTTGGCCATCCTCCGAATGGGTCAGCCAGCGCCGCGCCCGTGCCCGTGCCCGTGCCCGTGCCCGCGCCCGTGCCCGTGCCCGTGCCCGCGGCCGGCGAGCTGCCCGCTTGGGGAGGCCGGCATCCTGGGTCGCTGGGCGGGAGTCGATCCACCCCGACGGTCCATGCCCGGCCTCGAACCCTCCCCCAATGCGCGGAAATTCTGGAAAATTCCGTCAGGGGTGCGTGGCACACATGTAGCATAAGTACGTCCCCATGGAGACCTGGAGGAGCTTGGGGATTCTGGCGCTGGCGGGGATGGTCGCGGGCGTCGCGGCTTGCACCGCTACGGAAGAAGAGAGCTCGACGGCCGGTCAGGCGGTCGAGAAGGCCTTCGACCGGAACAACGTCATGAGCGACACGGAGATGCTCGACCCCGAGGCGTACTCGGAGCAGCAGATCCAGCGCTTCTTCGAGCAGACCCCGTACGGCAAGAAGAGCGTCCTCGCCGAGCTCACCATCAACGGCGAGCGCGCCTCGACCATCCTCTCCAAGGCTTCGGCCACCTACGGCGTGAACCCCCTCGAGCTCATCGTCCGCCTCCAGATGGAGCAGGGCCTGATCTCGAAGACCGCCGCCGACAAGAAGACCATCGACCTCGCGTTCGGCTGCGGCTGCCCCCACGCCCCGGTGTGCAAGACGAACCCCGAGGCCTACACCGGCTTCGACAAGCAGGCCGAGTGCGCCGCCCGCACCCTCCGCGCCTCGATGGACAAGCTCAAGGCCGGCGGCGAGACGGTCAGCGGCTGGAAGCGCCTCGGCGCGAAGGCGACCGAAGACGGCATCACCGTCACCCCGCAGACGAACGCCACCGCGGCCCTCTACTCCTACACCCCGTGGCTCGGCGAAGAGGCCGGAGGCAAGGCGGGCGTGGGCGGCATGGCGCTCCACCACAAGATCTGGATCCGCTTCGACCTCGCTATCCGTGGCGAGATGGCCCCGACCGACGAGCAGAGCGACGCCGGCGCCCCGAACACCGACGGCG
Organism: Myxococcales bacterium; assembly: GCA_016794325.1. Lineage (GTDB taxonomy): Bacteria > Myxococcota_A > Polyangia > Polyangiales > Polyangiaceae > SXNL01. The sequence goes on from JAEUKG010000693.1 coordinate 17,545, forward strand.
GCTCGACCCCGAAGGCCGACGGCGGCGCCGACGACGAGACGGCGTGCGGCGCGGCTGGCTGCACCAACCCCGCCTTCCCGGTGTGCGACAAGACCGCCAAGGTCTGCGTCGGCTGCCTCCGCGACGACCAGTGCGGCGGCGGCAACGTCTGCGACACGCGCCTCAAGAAGTGCGTCGAGTGCACCACGACCAACAAGAGCAAGTGCTCGGCCTCCAAGACCGGCCTCGCCTGCCTCTCGAACCAGACCTGCGGCTGCAACGACGACAGCGACTGCGGCTCGGGCAAGACCTGCAACCCGACCCTCAAGAAGTGCGAAGCCGCCTCGCAGAGCGACGCCGGCGCGCCGGACTCGGGCAAGGGCCCGAGCGGCGAGGGCCCGAGCGGCGAGGGCCCGGTCGACCCCGGCTCGGTCGACGAGGAGCAGGACCCCGGCCACATGACCCCGAACACCAACGCCCCGCCGCCCCCGAAGGTCGGCACCCCCGGCACCCAGGTCCGCGGCGGTGGTGAGGAAGAGGTCGAGGTCGGCAACGGCCCCGACAAGAAGAAGACCGTCACCAAGAGCGCCTGCTCGGCCACCCCCGGCCCCGCTCGCTCGGGTGGCTTCGCCCTCGCCCTCGGCCTCGCGGTCGCCGGCATCGTGGCCCGCCGTCGCAAGGCCGCCTGAGACGAACGCGCCGCCGCCGGAAGCGACGCCCGCCGAGCTGCCTCGGCGGGCGTTCTGCCGTCCGGGCCGGGGGTGTACGATGAGGGCGCGCCGATGCTCCCCCTCCGCAGCCTGCTGAACATGTATTCTGCACAGGTCGAGTCGCGCTCGCGGGGTAACCGCATCGTGCGCGAGTCGACGACGCTGCGGGTCACCGAGAACGTGTGGGCCGACGTCGCCTCCGCGACCGGGCTCGGCTTCCGCTTCGGCGACGCCGGGCCCCTCCTCTACGGCGAGATCGGCGGCGCCACGATCGAGGGCGGCGTCTACGAGTCCAAGGACGACGGCGGCTACCGCACGGTGGTGCAGGCGAAGATCGCGGGGGGCCCGCCCGGCAAGCTCACGGTGTCGGCCCGCACCGCCACGACGCGCCTCCTCGGCCTCGTCACCCGCGCCCCGGAGGCGACGCCGGCGGCGCTCGCCGAGGTGTTCTTCGTGCGCGCCGACCCGCCGGCGCTCGCCGGGGTGCTCCTCGGCGCCGAGCTCGTCGACGTGCTCGTCGCCTCGCGCGATCGCGAGCCGAGCCTCGAATACGCCGACGGCACGGCGTGGGTCGTGCTCGAGGGCGTCGAGCTGATGCAGGAGCGCCTCGAGGCGCTCGCCCGCGGGCTCGGCGCGATGGCGCGGGCGGACGCGCCGTCGCCCTACCGCGCCGCGCCGTGAGCGCTCCGGTGTGAACGACCGTCGTCACCCGAACGGGGGCCATGCGGTCCGCTCACGGCGAGTTAGCATCATCGGGATGCGACTCGCTTACGTCTTCGCCGCGCTCTCCTTGGCTGCGACCGCGGCAGTCGTCGCTTGCGTCGGAGAGGACCCCTCGGCGTCGCCGGGGGGCAGCGACGCTGGCGCCGACGGCGCTCGCGG
>JAEUKG010000711.1 GCA_016794325.1 Myxococcales bacterium
GTTCTCCTCACCCCAGCCGATGTCGCGCGGCGCCTGCCCGTTCTTCTGGTTCTTGGCGCTGTTGTCGAAGTGGCACTCGACGTAGATCTCGTCGTCGGGCTCGAGGACGATGGGCCGCTGGAACCAGTATTGGGCCTCCCACCCGAAGTACCACTTCGGGATCTCGAGGAGGCACTGGCGCGAGTCGTCGTCGCGGACGACGCGCATGACGAAGCGCGAGCCGAACGCGTGCATGTGGGGCACGGCGCTCCACAGCGACACCGTCTTTCGGATGCCGGTGTAGAGCGACGGCTTGAACCGGTAGAACACCCGCGCGTCGGGATCGCCCGCGCGCACCGTCATCCCCCCGCCCACCAGCCAGGCGAGGTTGGCGACGGCGATGCCCTTGAACTCGCGGGCGTTGTCGTCGAGCTTGAGCTGGATCTTGGTCGTGTCGGGCACGCGCGCCGGCCCGTTGACCAGGCTGTAGTGGACGTTGATGAGGATCTTCTTGCCGGGCTCCATCCGGTGGCCGAGCCCGCCGGGGTAGTCGGTGCCGATGAGGCTGCCGCCGATCACCTTCACGTCGCGGAGCGCGTACTGCATGATCTCGTTGCAGTCGAAGCCCGGGCGATCGCTCTTGCCTTGCGCCTCGAGCCCCTTGTCGAGCGCGTCGTCCTCGATCTCGCCGACGATGAGGTGGTGGACGACCTCCCGGTTGCCGGGCACGGGGTTGAAGCCGGTGATGTATTTCGGCGTCGACAGCGGCCAGTCGACGATGAAGCAGCGGTTTTCGTCGATCTTCCCCGCCGGCGGGCGGGGCAAATAGGGCGCCGGCAAGGAGAGCGTGAGGTCGACGCGCGAGAGACCGCCGACCGGGGGCGGGGCCGGCCGGTCGTCTTTCGGATCCCCCTCCGGCGTCCCGGAGTCGATCCACCGGAGCAGCGTGCGGAGCTCGGCGTCGGTGAGCGACGCGTCCTCGTGGTAGTCGGTGCAGCAACGCGCCGCGTGCCACGGCGGCATGTGGCGCGTCTCGACGGCGCGGCGGATCGACGACGCCTCGCTCGCCCAGCTCGCGCGCTCCACGAGGGGGAACGGGCCGATGCCGCCCTCGACGTGGCAGCGCTGGCACTTCGCGGCGGCGATGGGCTTCACGTCCGCGTACCAGGTCGGCACCTTCGACACGGGCGCCTCGGCCGGCGTCGAGGCCGCGGCCGCGCTGCACCACGGCGTGTCGTCGGGCTCGCCCTTGCACGCCGCGGCGGCGAAGGCGAAGGCGAGCGCGAGCGCGAGGGTCGAGCGGGGGCCGAGCACGGGCCCGCGCTTTGCAAACCCCGTACGAGGGAACCCGGGCATTTTACGCAATGATTTCAATGGGTAGTTCTGGAGCGTCCCCGGCGATTCACAGTCCCCCGTGGACGGCGCGTCGTTCAGTGGAGGACCGCGAGCGGGCCCTCGTGGAGCTCCACCCCGTCGTCGCCGACGCGGAGCGCGACGACGTCGGACGGATCGCACCCGAGCGCGACGATGGGCGACGACGTGGTCACGACCCACTGGACCCGCGGCAAGGCCTCTCGGAGCAGAGGGACGAGCGCGCGCTGCGCGGCGACGTCGAGGTGCACCTCCGCGTCGTCGAGGGCGACGACCGCCTCGCGGCTCCGCACGGTGACGTCGCTCTCCCGGTACGCCGCGAAGAGCGACCGCACCACGAGCGAGCCGATCGCGGCGAGCTGCTTCGCGCCGCGCGGGACCTCGTCGAACGTCGCGCGGTGGCCCTCGGCGTCGACGAGCTCGGGCTCCAGCGTCGCCGGCCGCACCCCGACCCACTCGAGGCCGTAGGGCCGGAGGAGCACCCCGAGCGCCTCGCGGAGCGCGCTCGTCAGCGGATCCCACGCGCCCCCCGGCGCGAGCGACGAGGCGATGGCCGCGAACGAGAGCGTCTGCTTGGTGTCGCGCGCGAGATCGGCGCGGGTGGCGTCGTCGAAGCTCGCGGGCGCGCGTACGTCGTAGCGGAGCACGCTCCGATCCGGCGTCGTGAGGATGTTCGGCGCGCGGGAGAACCACCGGGCGCCGGAGAAGGCGACGAACACGTACCCGCGGCCCTCCTGCGCGCGGCGGTCGAAGAACATCTGCTCGCGGCGGCGGAGCGACGCGCGGTCGGGCTCCTCGCCGGGCAGCTCCGCGCTCGGGCTCGCGACGACGAGCGGGTGCGGCCGGTCGGCGTCGTCGTCGCCGAGGTGCCACTCGGTGACGACGTGACCCCCGCGCCGGCGCTCGCCGTCGGACGGCGGGAGGAGCGGCGCGACCGCGTGCCCGGGCCGCGTCGACGACAAGAGCGACAGGAGCGTCGTCTTGCCGGTGCCGTCGGCTCCGAAGAGCAACGTCGCGCCGCGCGGCCCGCCCGTCTCGTCGGCGAGCGAGAGCGCGAACTCCTCGAAGAGCCCGAGCGAACGCACGGCGAGGGACGCGAGGCGCACCGTCGAAAAGTAGCGCAGGTTCGTGGTCTTGGCTTCGGTAGTCCGCGGTGGGTGGGGGTGGGCGTCGCGCGAGCCTCACCGGGATGGCTGCGGAAACGCCGACGCTTGCCGTTCTAGCGAGCGGAGGCTGTGAATGAAGCTGCTCAACGTCGCCGCCAGCGTCCTCGTCGTCGTGAGCTTCTCGCTGCCCGGCGCGGCCAAGGACGAGCCCGCTCACGGTGAGCACGGCAAGGCCGACCACGGCCCGGCGAAGCCCAAGGCGGACGATCACGGCAAACACGACGACCACGCTCCCGCGAAGAAGGCCGACGACCACGGCAAGGCCGCGCACGACGACCACGCTCCCGCGAAGAAGGCCGACGACCACGGCAAAGCCGGCGACGACCACGCCCCTGCGAAGAAGGCCGACGACCACGGCAAAGCCGGCGACGACCACGGCAAGGCAGACGCTCACGGCGCGGAGAAGGACGCGCACGACGCCAAGGCCGACGACCACGGCAAGGCCGACGGCCACGGCAAAGAGTCCGCGGCCGCGGGCGCGGCGCCGATGCCCTCGGGCGACGAGGCGCTCGCCCTCCTCGTCGCCGGCAACGCCGACTTCGCGTCCGGGAAGGCGGCGCACCCGCGCCAAGACTCCCGCCGCTTGCTCCTGACGGCGGGCGCGGAGCGGCCGTTCGTCACCGTGCTCTCGTGCTCGGACTCGCGGGTGATGCCGGAGGTGATCTTCGACCAGGGCGTCGGCGACGCCTACGTCGTCCGCGTGTCGGGGAACATCGCGGGCCACGAGCAGATCGCGTCGCTCGAATACGGCGTCGACCACCTCGGCACGCCGCTCGTCGTCGTGCTCGGGCACACGAAGTGCGGGTTCGTCGCGTCGGTGTGCAAGGGCACCGCGGCCCACGGGCACTCGAAGGACCTCGTCAGCCACATCAAGCCCGCGGTGGACGCGACGAAGAAGAAGCTCCCCTCGCTCGCCGCCGACGAGATCGTCCCCGAGGCGATCCGCGCCAACGTCGTGACCTCGATGGGCGACGTCATCAAGGGCAGCGCTTCGATCCGCAAGCGCCTGAAGGACGGCAAGGTCCGCGTCGTCGGAGGCGTCTACAACATCGAGTCCGGCAAGGTGGAGTGGCTCGGCGCGCACCCCGAGGAGCTGAAGATGATCCAGCTCGGCGACGCGCTCCCGCCGCCGCACGGCGGCGACCACGGCGGCGGGCACGGCGATCACGGCGGGCACGATGGAGCGCCCGGCGGCGAGCCCGGCGCGCCCGGAGCCGAGCCCGGCGCCCCGGCCGCGCCCGCCGCGCCGCCCCAGCTCCCGCTCGCCTTCGCGGCGGTCGCCCTCCTCGGCACGATGGCGGGCGCTGTTTCGATGATGCTCTTCAAGCGCGAAGCCTGAGCTATCATCGGAGGTCATGCGGTGGTCGATCTGGGGCGTCGGAGTGGGTATGGCGCTGAGCGGCCTGGCGTGCAGCGCGATCCTCGGCATCCACGACCCGGAGATCGACGGGCTCGTCACCACCGACCTCCCCGACGGCGCGGGGGACGGCCGGGTCGGCGACTCGGCGACGCTCGGTGACGCGACCGCCGACGGCCCGACGGCCTGCCCCGCGAACCGTGCAGACTGCAACAACAACCCCGCCGACGGCTGCGAGACCGACACCACCCAGCCGCAGAACTGCGGGAGCTGCGGCCACGTCTGCCTCGCCTGCGAGGGCGCCAAGTGCGTGCCCCAGGTGCTCGCGAGCGGCGGGGGCCTCGACTACACCGGGCTCGTCGCCCTCGACGCCCAGAACGTGTACTGGGCGAGCCCCGGCGGCAAGAACCTCTACACCGTCGCCAAGGCCGGCGGCACGCCCACCCCCAAGACCGCGGCCGACCCGATGGACGCGACCACGCTCTACGTGGGGCCGACGTACGTCGGCCTGAGCACCTTCTCGCCCGTTCCGGGGTTGAAGGTCCTGTCGCGGGCGTCGGGCGCGCTCGTCGCGAACGTGCAGGTGGACGCCTGCCAGACCGCGCTCGGCGTCGTCGCCGACGAGACCGACGCGATCTACTACGCGCACGGCTCGAACGCCGGAGCGTGCGGCACGTCGCCCTTCCACATCACCAAGCGCACCCCCAACGGAGGTGGCGGCTTCTTCGAGACGTGGGACTTCGCCGCGGGCTCGTACAACACCGCCGAGAGCGAGTGGCTCGCCCTCGACGCGCAGAACCTCTACTTCGTCGGCTTCCGCGACACCGCGCCAGGCGTCTACCGGATCTCGCGCGCCGGCGGGGCCTCGTCGCTCGTCATCGGCGGCCGCTTCGTCGGCGCGCCGGTCGCGGTGGACGACAAGAACGTGTATTCGATCCGCAACAACGACCTCGGCGGGATCGGCGAGGCCGAGCTCCTCGCGGTGGACAAGGCGACGAGCGGGGTCACGGTGCTCGCGACCGGCGAGCCCTCCTTCAAGGTCGGAGGAGTCGTCCGCGCCTCGCTCGTCATCGACGCCACCCACGTGTACTGGACGGCCGACGACGGCGCCGATGACGCCGGCGCCGTCCGCTACGGGCGCGTCATGCGCGTGAAGAAGACGGGCGGCGCCAAAGAGGTGCTCGCCGACAAAGAGGCCGGCGCCTACGGGCTCGCCGTCGACGACGGCTTCGTCTACTGGAGCAGCGCCGCGGGGATCAAGCGTATCCCCAAGTAGACGCTCACCAATCCGCCACCACCGACACCCCGCCGGCGCCCGCGCCGACCGCCGGCGCGACGCCGAGCCGTCGAACGGGCGCGGTCGCTGCGGCGGCCTTCTCGTCGGGCGCGAGGACGAAGAGGACCACGCCGCCCACGAGGAGGGCTCCGCCGGCGACGAAGAAGATCGTCGAGAGGTTCGCGCTCGTCTTGGCGTCGGAGAGCTTCGTCGCGCTCTCCTGGTTGGGGCAAAAGCGACCGTCGCGACAGCCCGAGTTGTCGAGCTCGCTCGACGCGCGGAGCCCGAAGAAGCCGCCGGCGCCGAGGCCGCGGGCGCCGACGCCGGCGACGCCGAGGCCCACGAACCGGAGCGTCGACCACGAGCCGGAGGCCTTCGCCGCCGACGGCGGGGGCACGGGATCTTTCCCGGGCGCCTTCACGGGGTCGAACCGCGCCTCCACCGTGACCGCGTCGGCCTCGCCGAGGTCGACGGTCTTCTCGAACGTGCCCCGCCCCGCCGCCGTGACCTTCACGCGGTGGGAGCCGGGGTCGAGCTCGAACGGGGTGTCGGAGATCGCGACCGCGGCGCCGTCGATCGACGCCGACGGCGCGGAGACGTCGCGCGCGACGACCAACGTGAGCCTCGCGACCTTGGCGGCGACGCGCGCGCTCTTGTCCGCCGCGCGCGCCGCGCCTTGGGCGTTGTTCTGCTCGCGCGCGAGCTGCGCGGCGCGGTCGTACGCCTGCTTCGCGCTCGCGTAGCGCTTCTCGTGCTCGAGGCAGGAGCCGAGGTTGTAGAAGGTGCCGACGGCGGGATCGAGCTTGCCGCTCTCCGCGAGCTTCTCGCACGCGGCGTCGTAGCGCTTGGCGGCGATGAGGGCCGTCGCCTCGCGGAAGAGCCGCTCGGCTTGCTCCGCCGAGGTCTCCGCCGCCGCGGGCGCGCCCGCGGCGAGGCTCGCGAGCGCCGCCAGCGCGCCCGCGGCCCGGACGCGCACGCCGGGGCGCCGCGACGCCTTCGGTCGCAGGTCGATCCTCGCGCTCTTGGGCTCAGCGCGCGCCATTGCGATCCTTCATGAGGTCCGTGTCGGAGGTGCTGGCCGCGCTGGGCTGCGTCCGCCGCCCGCCACCACCACCTCCTCCTCCGCGGCCCGTCCCGGGGCCGGCCGCGCGCCCCGACGATATCCCACTAGGGATAGCGCTCGGCGGAGCCGGGACGGCGACGGTCGCCGCGGTCGCCGCGGTCGCCGCGACCGTGGTCGCGCTCGCCGAGACCGGGGCCGTGACGGCGGCGCTCGGAGGGGGCGGCGGCGACGCGCTCGTCGGCTGGAGCTCGGGCGCCACATCGGCCTCCGCGCGCGCGATCTGAGCGCGACGGTAGAGCACCGCCGCGCCGAGCGACGCGATCGCCCCCACGGCGAGGACGAGGATCGCGAGCGTCGGCATGCCGCGAGAGGGCGCGGCGGCGGCGGGCGCGGCCGCCACCGGCCGGACGGGCGCCGCGGGCTCGGCGCCCGGGAGACCGACGGGCGGCGGCGCGTACGACGCGCGCGGCGGCGGCGGAGCGCTCGGCTGGACGACGACCGTCGACGCTCGAGCAGCGACGTTGGTGGGGATGGGCTCGGTGCCGGGCGGCGCCGTCTGCGTCGGCGGGGCAACCTGCCGCACGGGGGTGGGCACGAGCGACGGCGACGAAGGGACGGCGGGCGGAGCGGCGACGGCCGGCAGCGACGCCGCGGTGCCGAACGGCGCGAGGGCGTCGGCGAAGGCGCGCATCGACGGCCACCGCTCGGCAGGATCGCTCGCGAGCGCCTTCATGATCACCGCCTCGAGCGCCTTCGGAAAGGCGGGGTCGCGGACGGTCGGCGGCACGGGGCCGGCGTCGATGGCCGAGATGATCGCGGCGAACGTGTCGTCCGCGTAGTCGAAGGGCACGCACCCGAGGGCGAGCTGGTAGAGCACCACGCCCATCGACCACACGTCGCTGATCGCCGTCGCGGCGCGCGCCGACTTGAGCTGCTCGGGCGCGGAGTAGAGCGGAGACCCGATGTAGGCGAAGGTGCGGGTCACCGAGCTCGAGGTGTCCAGCTTCGAGATCCCGAAATCGATCACCTTCACGAGCGGCTTGCCGTCGGCGCGCGACACGAGGACGAGGTTCGACGGCTTGAGATCGCGGTGGACGATGCCGATGTCGTGCGCGGCGGCGACTCCGGCGCACGCCTGGCGCACGTAGTCGACCGCCTCGACGAGCGGGAGGGCGCCGCGCTCGGTGAGCACGGTCGCGAGGTTGTCGCCGTTCAGGTACTCCATGACGAGGAACGGCGAGCCGTCCTCGAGCTCACCGGCGTCGAGCACGCGGCAGACGTTGTCGTTCTGCAGCTTGAACGCCGCGCGCGCCTCGCGCTGGAAGCGCTTGCGCACCTCCTCGTTCTTGGCGACGGTCGGGAGGAGGGTCTTCAGCGCGACGCGCTCGTCGAGGTGCTCGTGGCGCGCGGCGATCACGAGGCCCATCCCGCCCATGCCGAGGATCCCCTCGACCCGGTATTTGCCCGCGAGGAGGTCTCCCTTCGACGGGACGTGGATGCCGCCGACGCTCTCGGCTCCGGCCTGGCTGTCGGCGAGACCCATTCGATCCTCGGATTTTACGCGTCCATCGGCGCCCCCGTCCAATCCATCCCTTCCCGCCCAATTTCTCCCGGCCGTCCTCTCCGCCTCTCGACCCTCCACCCTTTCGAGGCGCGCCCCTTCCAGGCCTCAACGCGTGCGCAGGTACGCGCCGAGCCGCTGGAGCGCCGCGCGCTCGTCGGCGGCGGACGCGCGGGAGGCGCACGCGTCGATCGCGGCGAGGGCGTTGCCGCGGCTCGCGTAGACGCCCGCGCTCCCGGGCACGCACCCGTCGAACGCGACGCGGGCCATCACACCGTCGGTCGCGCCCGTCGTCCGCCGCACCATGTCGAGCGACTCGACGCTCGACAGCGAGAAGAGGCGCCGGAGCTCGGCGGCGCCGCCGATCCAGCGCACGTCGTCGGGGAGGAGGAAGAGCGCCTCCGGGCCGCGCGTGAGCCCGGTCGCGAGCTCGGCCAGCGCCTGGACCTCCGTCGGGTCGAGCCCGAGGCCGCCGTCGCGCCGCTCGGTCAACGCGCGGAGGACGCCGCGATCGGCGTCGGCGAGCACGTCGGCGACCGCCGGGCGGAGCCCCACCGCCCGGAGCAAGGCCTTGGTGTCGGCGTTGCGCCGGTTGGCCGCGGCGCGCGCGTGCCAGTAGTCGGCGATGACGATCACGGTCTGGGTGAGGAGCACGATCGCGGCCGACGCCGGCCCGAGGGCGCCGATCTCGGCGAGGGCGACGATCGCGGCCTGGAGCGCCGCCGCGTCGGCGGCGATGCGTGCAACATACATCAGACGATCGCCGCGGTAGCCCTCGATGTCGTCGACGAGGGCGACGAGCGACGTCACGACGCCCACCCCGCCGGCGACCCGACCCGCGAGCTTCGAGAAGGCCGCGGTCCGCGCGACGAACGACTGGGCGCGGCCCGACTCGAAGACCCCCTCGAGCATCGCGACCGCCTCGGCGATCGACGCGAGGTCGTCGGCGCCGCCCTCGAGCGCGTCCCGGACGAGCTTCTCGTAGTTGCCGCTGGCGGCGTCTTTGGCCAGGGCGCCGAGGTGCATCAGCGCGAGGACGGCGCCCGCGGTCTTGGCGACGGGATCGTTCGGGCGCTCGCGCCGGAGCGCGGCGCCGTCCTGGGTGGCCGCGAAGCGCTCGAGCGACGCGGCGACGGCGGCGGCCACGGGCGAGGCGACCGCCACCGTCTCGAACGCCGCCTTCACGACGCCGACGTCGTCGAGCTCCGGCTGCTCGAGCTTGATCTGCAGGATCTTCTGCGCGTGGTTCTTGCCGAGGTCCTTCTCGAGATCGCCGAGGTCCTTGCCGAGGCACCGAAGCGCGCCCGGGTCCTTGGCCATGGCGGCGTAGAAGGCGTCGACCGCGTGAGCGGGGGCGCTCGGGCCCGAGCCGATCACGCCGGCGTCGGCGAGGTCCTGGGCGGCCTCGTAGAGGTCGCGCACCTTCGCCTGCTTCGCGGGGGAGATGCAGCCCTTGGACGGCTTCTCGGACGTGAGCGCCTGCGTCTCCTTGGCGAGGCTCGCCGCCAGCGCGATCGCCTTCTTCGCGTGGTCCTCGCGCGCGGCGGCGACGCGATCGAGCTTCCAGAAGGCCGCCGCGTACGCCGTCGTCTGCGCGGGGGTCAGCACGCCGCGGAGGTGGGCCTGGTTCGAGGCGAGGTCGCCGCGGATCTCGTCGAGCTTGGCGCGCGCGTCGGAGAAGCCGCGATCGCCCTTGAGAGCGGCGACGTCCGCCGGTCGCTCCTCGACCTCGGAGGCGCAGGCGGGAGCGAAGACGCAGGCAGCGAGGAGGGCGACGTGACGGAGGCGCATGAAGGCCCCCATCGCAACCGCGATGCCAGCCGAGCCCGCGGGCGCGACCTGCGGATATCCATGGTGTTTTCGGCGCCACGGCGACCAAGGTCGGCCCGCGTGTCTCACCCGTGAGACCGCGCCATCCCGCCGGCGAGACGAGCTACTTCGCCTTCATGCCGAGGCGCTCGAGCATGCGGTAGAAGCTCGCGCGCGCGATGCCCGACTGCTCCGCGGCCTTGATCACCACGCCGCCGGCGCGGGCGAGCACGGCCTCGAGGTAGCCGCGGTCGAAGCGATCGAGCACGACCTGGCGCGCCTCGTGGTACGGGAGCTCGGTGAGCTCGGGCGTGGCGAGCCCGGGGCCGGCCGGCGCGTCGGGCGCGCCGAGGAGGCTCTCGCGGTCGGTGAGCCCGAGCGCGGCGAATCGCTGCACGACGTTGCGGAGCTCGCGCACGTTGCCGGGCCACGCGTAGGCGACGAGCATGTCGAGGATCGCGGGCGGGAGCTCGGCCCGCTCGTCGCCGGTGGCGGCGGCGAGGAAGCTCTTGGCGAGCACCGCGACGTCCTCTCGCCGATCGCGCAGCGGCGGCACCGTGACCTTCACGACGGCGAGGCGGTACATGAGATCCTCGCGGAACTCGCCGCGCGACACCGCCCCCGAGAGCTGGCGGTTGGTCGCGGCGACCACGCGCACGTCGACCGGGCGGGAGCGGTTCGCGCCCACCGGCCGCACCTCGCGCTGCTCGAGGACGCGCAGGAGCTTCGGCTGCATCTCGAGGGGGAGCTCGCCGACCTCGTCGAGGAAGATCGTGCCGCCGTCGGCCTCGGCGAAGAGGCCGCTGCGATCGGTCGTCGCTCCGGTGAACGAGCCGCGCGTGTGGCCGAAGAGCTCGCTCTCGACGAGGTGCGCGGGGATGGCGCCGCAGTCGACGGTGACGAAGGGCCCCTTGGCGCGCGGGGACGCCGCGTGGACGGCGCGCGCGAGCACCTCCTTTCCGACGCCGCTCTCGCCCTCGAGGAGCACCGTGAGCTCGGTGGGAGCGGCGCGCTGGAGCAGCGCGAAGACCACGCGCATCACGGGGGCCGTCCCGAGCGCGCCCCCGAAGCGCCCCGAGGTGCTCGCGGCGACCTCGCTGGGGCGCGCGTCGAGCGTCAAGGCGAGCGTCGTCGAGCCGATGCGGACGCGGGTGCTCGCGGTGATGGTGGCCTGGGCGACGCGGACGTCGCCGATCCAAGTCCCGTTGCGGCTGCCGTCGTCGCGGAGCGACACTCCATGTTCCGAAAGGGATAGCCGCAGGTGATCCCGCGACACGGAGCGGTCGGTGAGCCTGAGGTCGCACAGATCGCCCGTGCCGACGGAGCACACGGGGCCGTCGATCCGGAGCGCGAGGCCGACGTCGGGCCCCTCGACGACGCGGACCTCGGCTGCGCGGATCAGGATAGGAACGACGCGCGGGTCGGCGGCGGTCGACTGCCCGACGTTCGATCTCGTCATGGGTCCTCGAGCGTACAACAACGCCCCCGGGCCTCCCGATCTCGCGCGGGAAGGCGATCGGCGGGATCACCCCGGTTCCAGCGTTGAGACGCGTTTGCAATCAGCCTGTACGCGAATCCGCCCGGAGCGAAAAAGTCCTCCGGCGCAGGATAACTATCGGAAAAATGAGGTATTTTTGAGGGCCTTGAGGGTGGCGTGAGCGGGCTCGAGTCGTAGAGTCGACTCATGCGCGTCGCCAAGCTCATCCTCGGGGCGTCTCTCGGAGTCGTGATCGTGGCCTGCGGCGAGGACCCGGGCAGCCTGAGGCAAGGGAGCACGCGCGGCTCTGGGTACTCGTTCGATCAGGGACCGGGGGCCGACGGGGAGGACGGCGCGTCGAGCGGGTCGACGAGCGGCGGCGCGTCGTCGAGCGGATCGACAAGCAGCGGCGGCGCGTCGTCGAGCGGGTCGACGAGCAGCTCGGGCTCCACCAGCTCGGGCGGCGCGAGCAGCTCGAGCTCCTCGAGCTCGGGCTCCACGACGAGCAGCTCCGGGGGCGGAGCCTCGACCGCGGCTCAGATCTGCGTCGACGAGATCAACAAGTACCGCGCGACCCTCGGCCGGCCCGCGCTCACGCGGTGGGACACGGCCGAGCCTTGCTCCGACGGCGAGGCGCAGAGCGACTCCGCGACCGGCCAGGCTCACGGCGCCTTCGGGCGCTGCCAGGAGATGGCGCAGAACGAGTGCCCCGGCTGGCCCGGCCCGTCGAACACGATGATCCCCGGCTGCCTCAAGGCGATGTGGGGCGAGGGCCCCGGCGGCGGCCACTACGAGAACATGGCGTCGACGCGCTACACCAAGGTCGCGTGCGGGTTCTACGTGCTCCCGAACGGCAAGGTGTGGTCGGTGCAGAACTTCCGCTGACGGCGGGCGCTCGCTGTCCCGCGCTGGAGCAACTTGCTCCGTGGCGGCCAACGCCGCGATCGGCCCCCCGGCCCCCCGCGCGCCCCCCGGGGGTGCGCCCCGGTCGCGAAATTGGGCAGCAAGCTGCCTAATTTTTCGAGGGATCGCCGGCCGCGAGAATGGCGTGCATCTTCCATGACTTGGGCGTGGCACGTCCGCTGCAAAGCTCGACACCATGCACCGAACGCACACCTCCTCGCCGCGTGATCTCGGACTCGCTGGATGCCTCCTCGTCGCAGGGATCGCGGTGGGGTTGGTCGCCTGCTCGGACGCGACGCTCGAGGGGGAGGCCGCGGCGGGATCGGCGCTGAGCGGCGGCGACACCGCGACGGCGGAGATCGACGGGCCGCCCGCCGTACCGCCCGCCGGGCCTGGCTTGCCGCAGTGCACGCGCGTCGACGTCGGACCGCCGCCTGGCTTCGTGTCCCCGACCCCGACGATGGCCTTCGTCGAGGCCGACATGGCCGCGTGGGTCGGCGCGCGGTGCGACGTGAAGTCGAAGCCCACGCCGCGCGACGTCACCTGCTACTTCACCGCCGAGCCGAAGGACGTCACCCCGGGGGAGATCTCCTTCGGTGAGGGCACGAAGGGCAACGTCTCGTGCGTCGTGAGCTGCACGGGGACGCTCGACACCACCCTCGCCGGCGGGCGGTTCGTGAAGGCGGAGTACGCCAAGGGCGATCCGAAGGACTACCTGCCGGTGAAGGGAGAGGTGCCCGAGGGCAAGTCGTTCTGCGCGGCGTTCCAGGCCGAGGTGGGCGCGCGCCAAGCCGACTGCGCGATCAACCAGCCCATCAAGCAATGGTGGGCGTCGATCGGCCAGGTCGCCGCGCAGGGCGACCGCGACGCCAACCAGAAAGCGTGCGAGGCGCTGGCGAAGACCGAAGACCTCGGGCAGCTCTGCGTCGGCGCGGCGGAGCGCTTCAGCGGCTTCAAGACGACGGTGAAGGCGCAGATCTGCACGCCGAAGTGAGCCGGGCGCGCCTCAGCGCCTGCGCGCGGCGGCGGCGTTCTCGGCGCAGACCTCGACGAGTCGCTCGAACCACAGCCCGACGTCGACGAAGCGGCCGCCGCCCGCGAGGCGCTTCGCGACCCAGCCGAGCGGAAACGCGTGCGCGGACACGCCCGGCGCGACGACGGCGGGGACCTCACCCCACTCGTCGGTCACGCACGTCACGACCAACCGAGGCGGCGGGTGAGCTCGTCGCCGAGCGCGACGCCGAGCGCTTCTTGCTGCCCGACGAGCTGCGCTGGATCGCGGCCGCGACCTCTTCGCGCGCGCTCGGGTCGACGCCGTTGCCGAGGCCCGCGACGACGAAGCCCCGTCTCCGCGTCGCGGAGGTGAATGATCGCGGCGCAGACAAGCGCAGCGAGGCGCGGCGGAGAGCAAGGGATTCGTAACCGAAGGTCTAAATCCGTTGCGAGGCGACGCAGACGAGCGCAGCGAGGCGCGGCGGAGAGCAAGGGATTCGAACCCTTGGTACCCTTGCGGGCACACCTGATTTCGAATCAGGCACCTTCGGCCACTCGGTCAGCTCTCCGCCGGCCAAACTCTCGAAAACGCGCCCTCTTGTCAAGGGTGAGCGACGAAACGCAGGGAAAAAAAGCCGCGGGTCAGGGCATCGCGGCGCCCGCGGGGGGCGACAAGATGCGCCCCGGCGGGCCGATGGGCCGTTCTTGGGTGTCGTCGGGCAGGATCCGGTCGCCGTTCAGGCTCTCGACGTCGATGACGATCTCGACGGCGACGTTGCCCGCCGCGCTCGAGCGGATGCCGAGGTCGAAGCCCGTGAGCCCCGCGATGACGCCGGGCACGAAGGGCTTGAGCAGCGGGTCTTCGTAGCTCTTGCGGTTCTGGATGTTGAACGCCCGGTTGTAGAGGCCAGGGCCGCCGAAGTCCGAGTCGGCCGCCGGCGGCTTCGCCGCGATCCCCTGCGCGGTCGCGAGGTCGGTCGCGAGCTCGTTCATGTCGTCGGGCGTGAAGATCCCCTCGACGCGGCTCTTGGGCGGCAAGACGAAGAACTTGTCGATGCCGCTCAAGTTCGGCATCGCCATCTCTTCGTTCGAGGTGTTCACGCCGGGCCGGTAGCGCACGAACTCGTTCCACGGATCGACGAGCAGCTCCACGATGCGCTGCTTGTCGTCGAGGTTCGACAGCGTGTAGCGGATGGTGAAGCGCGCGTCGCCCGCCTTGAAGAAGGGCTCACGGGGATAGGGCGCCGCCTTGCCGAGCGCTTGGCGCTCCTCGTCGGTGGCGCGACGAACCGGCAAGCTCACCGGGGTCGAGACCTGAAAGATGCTCGTCTGCTCGTCCTCGTAGAACGGCGCCATCTTGTCGGTCATCCCGAGGACGACCGGCGGCGTGACGCGGTTGTCGTCGCCTCCAGCGCACGCAGCCACGAGCGCGCCGAACGCGAGCGCGGCGGCGATGCGCGGGCGGGCGCGCGCCCCCGCGACGAGGGCGGACGACCCCGCTCCCGACTGTCCCGACCAAGCAAGCATGGGAGATTCCTCCTGCCTGCATCGTAGCGTTGCGAGGCCCGTGCCGAGAAGAAGACCGCATGTAGGATAGGGTGCGTCGCGATACCGACGTGCGGTTTGCTCGTAGTGCGACGCATGCGAGTCGCGACGCGGCTGATGGTGGGGTTGGGTTTGGGGGCGCTCGCGATCGGCGCCGTGCACGCGCTCGGCGAGCCGGAGCGCGCGAGCGCAGACGGGCCGCGGGTGCCGGTCGTCGTCGAGCTCTTCACCTCCGAGGGGTGCTCGAGCTGCCCGCCCGCGGACGCGGAGCTCGCGCGCCTCGAGCGCGAGCAGCCCGTCGGCGGCGCCACGGTCGTGCCCCTCTCGCTGCACGTGGACTACTGGAACGACCTCGGGTGGGCGGACCCCCATTCGGATGCACGATACACGCTTCGCCAGCGCGAGTACGTGCGCGCGCTCGGGTCGCGGACGTACACGCCGCAGGCCGTGGTCGACGGGCAAGACGAGCTCGTAGGCTCGAGCCGCGTCGGGCTCGACCGCTCCATCGCCGAGGCCGCGCGCCGCCCGCACGCCGAGGTCGAGCTGAAGCTCGGCGCGCGCGCCGCCGCCGTCGACGTCGCGATCGGTCGCCTCCCGCCGGGCTCGACCGACGCCGAGATCGTGGCCTTCTGGGTGGAGCCGCACACGAAGAGCGCGGTTCGGCGCGGCGAGAACTCGGGCCGGACGCTCGAGCACACCGCCGTCGTCCGCGGCATCACGGCGGTGGGGCGCGTCGATCCGGCCGGAGCCCGCGCGACGGTGCCGCTCCAGGGGCGGCCGGGCCAGGCCACCCGCCTCGTCGTGATCGTCCAAGAGCGCGCCCGGCGGCGGATCGTGGGGGCGGCCGCGATCGCCGTCCCCTGACCGCGCGGCTTTGCTGGTAGCCTGGCCACGGTGGCGGCGCTCCTCGAGGCCAAAGACGTGCGCGTCGACGACGGCGGGGTGCCCGCCGTGGACGGCGTGAAGTTCGCCACGACGGGCGCCCAGGTCGTGATGATCGGCGCGCCGCGCGTCCTCTTCGAGGCTTGCGCGGGGATGCGCCCGGTCGCGCACGGGCAGGTGCTCGTCGAGGGCGTCTCGGCGGAGCAGGCCGTCGACGACCGGCTCGTCGCCGGTGCGCCGCTCGACCCGCCGCTGCCGCCGACGTGGACCCCGCGCCGCTACGTCGAAGAGAGCGCCGCGCTCTCGGGCGTCGCGCGCGCCGATCGCCGCCGGCTCGTCGGCGCCGCGATCGACAAGCTCGAGCTCGGGCCGGTCGCGGACGCGCCCCTCGGCAAGGCCGTACCGCACGCGCGACGCGCCACCGTCGTCGCCGCCGCGATCGCCACCGGCGCCAAGACGATCCTCCTCGACGATCCGCTCGCCGGCCTGGCCGACGACGTCGCCCGCAACTTCGGCAAGATCGTCCTGCGCGCGATCGACGGCGTCCGCTGGGTCGTGTTCGCGGGGCGCCTGCCCTTGATGTCGCCGCTGTGCATCGCCGCCGACGAGGCGATCGTGCTGTCCTCGGGCGACGTCGTGAGCCAGGGCGCCCCCGCCGAGATCGCGGTCCGCGAGAGCGCGTTCGTCGTGCGGATCGCGGGCGAGGGGGCGAAGTTCTCCGAGCGCCTCGCGACGCGCGAGGCCCGCGTCGTCCCCACCGGCGACACCTTCACCATCGAGCTCCCGGCGGGGGCGTCGACGAGCGTGGTCTTCGCCGCCGCCGAAGAGGCGGGGACCGTCGTCCTGGAGCTCCGCCCCGTCGCCCGCGGTTTCGTGTAGAGTTCGTTAGCGATGGACCGCGACAAGGACGAACTCTCCGAGCGCTCCGAGACCGTGCTCTCGAGGCACCTCGGCCCCGGCCGCGTGGGCACGTACACGCTCCTCGGCGCCGGCACCGGCATCGTGCCCCTCCCTTGGGTCCCGGGCGCCATCGCCCGACGCGTCCGAGGCGCGATGGTCCACGACATCGCCGCGCGCCACGGGCTGTCGATCACGCCCGACGCCCGCAAGATCCTCTCGGAGCCGAGCAACATCGACGGCCCGCGCGGCCTCGTCGCCCAGGGCATCGCCTTCGCGGCGACCAAGGTGCTCGGCCGCTTCGGGCCCTTCGGGGTCCTCCCGCCGGTGCGCACCGCGGTGACCACGTTCGTGCTCGGGCACCTCTTCCAGCGCGACCTCGAGGTGCTGCGGACGGATCGCGCGGTGCGCATCGACGTGGACGAGGCGCGCCGGGTGCGGAGCGCGATCGATCAGTCGCTCATCTACGCGCTCACGATCGAGACGCCCGAGAGCCGCGAGCCGGCGCCGTTCCTCCCCGAGGACCTGCGCGATCAGCCGACGCAGATCGTCGACGGCGTGCTCATCGGCCTCGCCGGCGTCCCCTCGTGGGTCGTTCGGCGCGTCGAGGCGGCGTTCGACGAGGTCATCTCGCACAAGCGCTCATGAGCGGCGCGCGGAGCGTGGTCACCCGCGCGCGGCGGGTGGTGGTCAAGATCGGCTCGCGCACCCTCGCCGCCGACGCCGACGTCTTCGCGAGGCTCGCGAGGGCGGTGGCCGGCGCACGGGCGCGCGGCAAGGGCGTGGTCATCGTCTCGAGCGGCGCGATCGCGCTCGGCGTGAAGAAGCTCGGCTACCGCGCGCGACCCAAGGAGATCGCGAAGCTCCAGGCCGCGGCGGCCGCGGGCCAGAGCTTGCTGATGCGCGCCTACGAGGAGGCGTTCGGCGCCGAGGATCTCGCGGTCGCGCAGGTGCTCCTCACCCACGCCGACCTGTCGGATCGTGTGCGGGCGAACAACGCCCGCGAGGCGCTGGGCGCGCTCCTCGAGGCGGGCGCGGTGCCGGTGCTCAACGAGAACGACTCGGTCGCGGTCGAGGAGATCAAGTTCGGCGACAACGACGCGCTCTCGTCGATGGTCGTCCCCTTGGTCGACGCGGACCTGCTCGTCCTCTTGTCCGACGTCGAAGGGCTCCTCGACGCGCGGGGAGAGCGCGTCCCGGTCGTGCACGACATCGAGGCCGAGGCGATGCCGCTCGTCCGGAAGTCGAAGAGCGACGTCGGCACCGGGGGCATGGGGAGCAAGCTCGAGGCAGCGCGACGGGCGAACCTCGCCGGCGCGCACGTCGTCATCGCCGACGCGCGACGCCCCGACGTCGTCGGCCGCATCCTCGCCGGGGACGACGTCGGCACGTTGTTTTTGTCGGAGGCGCGGCGCATCAGCGCGAAGAAGCACTGGATCGCGTTCACGCTGCGGCCGCGCGGCGACGTGGTGCTCGACGAGGGCGCGACGCGCGCCGTGCGCGAGCGCGGCAAGAGCGTGCTCGCGGTGGGAGTCCTCGGAATCCGTGGGGATTTCGCCGAGGGGGACGCGGTGCGCGTGCTCGACGCGCGGGGCGCGGAGATCGGCCGCGGGCTCTCGAAGACCGACGCCCGGACCGCCGCCGCCGTCGCCGGCCCGGGCAAGACCGGCGACGCGGTGGTGGTCGTGCACCGGGACGACCTCGTCGTCTGGTGACGCGGGCGCTCAGCCCTTTTTGGCCTTGGCGCGGCGCTTCGCGAGGATGCGCCCGACGACGATCGCGGTCGCGGCGATGATGGCGTAGGTGCCGTGCTCGCGGTTGACGCCCTTGGGCGCGACGCGGGCGGTGATCGTGCCTGTGTTGGTCGACTGGTGGACGTTGCTCACCACCGTCTGCTCCTTGGTCGGCTCGAGCTTGAGCGGGACGTCGAGCGCCGCGCCCGGGAGGTTGGCCCGCAGGCGCGTCACCCAGACGTCGCTCTTGTGCAGGCCCGCCAGCGCGACGTCGAGGTCGTCGCACGCATACGTTTCGGGATAGTCCGGGCCGGCCGGCCCCGCGTCGTCGCCGCCGTCGGGGCTCGCGCTCGCGTCGGCTTCGCCGCCGTCGAGGTCCCCCGCGTCGTCGCCGCTCGCGTCCTTCGCGGCGCCGGAGTCCTTGGAGACGCCGGCGTCCTTCGCCCCGCCCGCGTCCGGGGTGGATTGGCTCCGCTTGTCGTTGCAGAGGATCTTGTACGCGTCGGCGAGGCCGGGGTTGGTCATGCCGCCGGCGGGGAGCTGGGTGATCCCGGTGAGGGCGAGGGTGGGGTGGTCGGCGTATTCGGAGAGGAAGCCGTTGCCCTTGTCCGCCGACATCGCGCGCTGCGACAGCTCCTGGTAGTTCGAGCGGTTCTGGGAGTAGTCCCAGATGAGCGCCTTCTCGTCGATCGTGACGTCCGGGAAGTTCGCGGGGTGGTAGCGGCCCTCGCCGATGACCCACATCGTCACGCCGACCTTCGGCCCGATGCCGATCTTCATCATGCGGAGCGGCAGCGTCGCGTCCGCGCCCGGCGTGACGAGCCGGATCGGCTTCATCGAGCGCACCTCGGTCGAGGGCACGAGGCGGAGGGCGATGAAGTCCATCCCCTGGCGCACGTAGTCTTCGATGATCGGGTTCGAGTCCTCGGGGACGTTGAAGTCGTGGTCGCGCAGCCACTTGGGCAGCGCCGACGGCTCGGTCGCGCGGAGGGTCACCGTCTCGTACGGCCCCACCGTCCGCTTGTCGACGACCTGAACCCCTTCGCTCGCGTTCGGCGACCCGGCCATCGACGACAAGGAGTCCGACGACGCCAGCCCACCGCAGCCACACCCGCCGCCGCCGTAGCCGCCGCCGGAGCCCGGCGGCGCCATGATGATCGGGCGCGTCGACGCGTCGAGGGCGTCGAAGAACGCGTCGGTCGACACCTCGAGGCGCGTCCCCGCCCGGGCGGGGATCACGTACGCGAACTGGCTCGGGTTGCCCGAGTAGGAGATCTGGTCCCAGAGGATGGTCTGCTGCTGAGAGACCGCGAGCGCCATCTTGTGGTCGCTCACGACGGTCGACTCGTTCACGCTGGCGTAGCAGGCCCCGCACGCGGCGGCGTCACGCTCACCCCCGGCCACCCAAGCGCCCAGCGCCCCCAGGGCGAGGGCGGAGGTGAGCGCGACACGGGTGCCATGCCCGCCGAGCCGGCGGATCCGCGAAATACCCATTTTTCATCTCCTTTTCGAGACTGCGCCTGGAGACACAGCAAGGGGGATGCCGGGCCGCGCCCGCCACCGGAGAGGTCGGAGACCCTCAGACCTTCTCGACGCGCGAGGTGCCGAGGAGCCCCGCCGGCCGCAGCAGCAGGACGACGATCAGCACCACGAACACGAGGACGTCGACGCCGCCGGAGTAGTCGGTGAGCTTCACCATCTCGCCGAGCACGCCGATGAGGAGGCCGCCGAGCATCGCCCCCTTGATGTTGCCGATGCCGCCGAGCACCGCGGCGACGAACGCGCGCGTGCCGATGACCACGCCCATCGTCGGGTAGGCCTGCGACTGGTCGAGGCAGAAGAGGACGGCGCCGATGGCCGCGAGCGACGAGCCGAGCGCGAAGGTCATCGCGATGACGCGCGACGTGCGGATGCCCATGAGGCGCGCCGCCTCTTCGTTGGTGGAGAGCGCGCGCATCGCCTTGCCGAACCAGGTGCGCTGCACGAGGAGCTCGAGCCCGACCATGATCACGATCGACGCCACGAGGATGAACGCCCGCGAGGTCGACAGGCCGCCGACGACCGGCAGGTGGAGCGTGCCGGTGAAGAGCTGCGGGTACGGCCGAAAGCGCGCGGAGAACAGGAGCTGGGCGAGGTTCTGCAGGAGCACCGAGACGCCGAGCGCCGTCACGAGGGGCGTGATCCGCGTGAGCGCGCCCTTCCCCCGCCCGCGAAGGGGCCGGTAGGCCACCCGCTCGACCGTGATGCCGATGAGCGAGGAGCCGATCATCGCGATCACCGTCCCTGCCACCCCTGCGATGACGGGGTTGCCCGCGCCGCCGAGGCCGAGGATGGCGAAGAGCCCGATGTACGCGCCCATCATGAACACCTCGCTGTGCGCGAAGTTGATGAGCTTGAGGACGCCGTAGACCATCGTGTAGCCGAGCGCCACGAGCGCGACCATCGCGCCCTGCGTCAGCCCGGTCATGAGCGCCTCGAGGAGCTTCACTTCGACATCAACTGCGAGTGGTACGTGAACTTCTTCGCCTTGATCTGCACGACGACGATCGGCTTGTTCGCGTTGTGCTCTTTGTCGATCGTGAGGGTGCCGGTCGCGCCCTGGAAATCTTTCGTCTGCTCGAGCGCGGCCTTGATGCCGGCCGGCGTCGGCTCCGACGCGCGGGTGATGGCGTCGAAGAGCAGGCGCGCGGCGTCGTAGCCCTGAGCGCTCAGGCTCGACGGATCGTGGTTGTACTTGCCCTTGAACGCCTTGAGGAACGCGGCCGAGTTCGGCCACGGCACGTCGGGGGCGTAGTGGTTCGTGAAGTACGCGCCCTCGAGCTCCGCGCCCGCGCCCTCGGTGAGGTCGGCCGAGTCCCAGCCGTCGCCGCCGATGAACATGGTGCCGGGGATGTCGGCCTGCTTGGCCTGACGCGCCACCTGGACCATGTCGTTGTAGTAGATGGGGACGAAGATCGCCTCGGGCTTCGCGCCCTTGATCTCGTTGAGATAGGTCGTGAAGTTCGTCTCTTTGCTCTGGAAGCCCTTGTCGATGACGATCTCGCCGCCGAGCTTCTTGAAGCTGTCCTTGAAGCTCTGCGCGAGCCCGGACGAGTAGTTGTCCTGCGCGGCGTAGAAGAGGCCGACCTTCTTCTTCTTGAGCGTCTCCCACACGAAGCGCGCGGCGACGTCGCCCTGCTGGGCGTCGGTGAAGCAGGTGCGGAACACCCACTCGCGGTCCTTGGTGACCTCGACCGCGGTCGACGACGGCGTCACCATCGGGACCTTCTTGGTGTTCGCGATGAGGCCGCCGGCCATCGAGCGGCTCGACGCGACCTCGCCGAGCAGGGCGACCACCTTGTCGCGATCGATGAGCTGACGGACCTTGTTCGAGGCCTCTTGCGGCGTCGACTTGTCGTCCTCGTAGAGGACCTTCACCTTCTTGCCCTTGATCCCGCCGGCGGCGTTGACCTCCTGCACCGCGAGCTCGATGCCGTCCTTCGTGTCGGTGCCGAAGGTGGAGTCGGAGCCCGAGAGCGACAGGTAGGCGCCCACGACGATCTCGTCGCTGTTCTTCGTGCAGCCAGAGGCCCCGAGGGTGAAGACGGTGAGGCTGGCGGCTGCCAGGGTGAATGCGCGTCGCGAAATCATGGCCATGGAGCCCGCCTCTTACCACGCCCGGGGGGCCGTTGGACAGACCCGGCGCACGGCGGAAGTAGCGGGAACCAGTGATGTTTCAGCGATGACGGCGAAATACCGGGCCGCGGCGGCGGCCCCCGCTCAGCGGCCCGCCCGCCACATCGCGAAGAGCACGCCCCACGCGACGAGGAGGAGCACCGCGAACGCGAGCCAGCCGACCAGCTCGAGCTTCTGCAGCGCGCGGCGCGAACCCACGAGCCCCCACCCCACCGCGAACGTCGAGAGGCCGTTCGTCAGGTGGTACGTGACGCCGAGCGTGCCCAGCACGTAGACCACGAGCGTCGGCGTGTGGTGCGCCATCTGGTACGAGATGTCGGCGAACGTCTCCGGGTGGCCCTTCACGTACCGGGGCTCGAGCATCGCCTTCCAGACGTGGGCCCCGAGAAAGAGCATCACCCCGACGGCGCTCACCCGCTGCACCACGTACTTGAGGTTGGCGAAGAAGCCGTAGCGCGCGTTGTTCGGCCGCGCGGTGCGCAGGCGCGAGATGCCCCACGCCGTGTGCATCAACAGCGGGACGAGCACCACGAGCAAGGTGCCGAAGTGAGCGAGCGGGTGGCCGGCGCGCGTGACCGACTCCTCCCACGCCGCCGCTCCTTGGAACGCGGCGAGGTTGTCCCAGAGGTGCATGACCGTCCACACGCCGAGCGGGAGGATCGCGACGAGGGAGCCGAGGCGAGCCCGGACGAACGAGCCTTCGACGCGGGGCGCGGCTGCTTCGGACATCGAAGATGGAATAGGGCGCCTCGGACGCCCGCATCAAGGAGAAAGGCGCGAGAAGAACGCCGCCGTCGCGCGGCCGCCCTCGTCCGGCCAGATCCAGTGCCCGAGGTCAGGCACGGTGCAGGCGCCGACGGGGGCCTCGCGGGCGCAGCCATCCATGGCCACGCACGGGCTCGGCGGCGCGGGGGTCGTCGCGCGCGAGCACCCGCTGCGGACCCTGAAATGCTGCAAGGTTCCGCGGCCTTCGCGGGGTACGACGTTGTCGTCCTTCTCGCCGTGCAGGACCAGCGCCGCGACCTTGCCGGGGCAGTCGGGGTGCCCGTCCTCGTCGCGCTCGTCGCGCGGGAGCGCGGGGCCTCCCGCCGCGTGCGTCACGATCGCGCGCACCTTCGTCGAGCGCCGGCACGAGAGCTGGGTCGCGAAGTAGCCGCCCATGCTGTACCCGGTGAGGAAGACCCGCGACTCGTCGACGCACTCGGCCTTGGTCACGAACTCGAGCAGCTTGTCGAAGAACGCGAGGTCGGCGTTGTCCTTCGCGGGGGTGTCGAGGTCCCACACG
This sequence comes from Myxococcales bacterium, assembly GCA_016794325.1. Lineage (GTDB taxonomy): Bacteria > Myxococcota_A > Polyangia > Polyangiales > Polyangiaceae > SXNL01. Next base: position 22,973 of record JAEUKG010000711.1, read on the forward strand.
CCGCGACGACCCGCCGGGTACGCGACGATCGCGTCCGGCATGTGGCGCTCGAGGTCGAGCTCGCGCCGCATCTCGTCGGGGTCGCCGCCGCCACCGTGGAACGCGACCACGAGCGCGCGCGGCGGGGCGCCGCTCGTGGGGACGACCAAGTCGTACGCCCGCTCGGCCTCCCCCACCTTCACCGCCCGGCGCGAGAACGCCGGCAGGTGCTCGCTGCGGCCGCAGCCGGCGCTCGGACGCGCGGCCGCGGCGGCGGCGGCGGCGGGCGCCTTCGGCGGCGGGCGCCCGAGCACGTGGCGCGCGACGCCGGCGCGGTCCTGCGTCACCACCACCGCGCGGGTGACGTCGCGCCCGGTCGTGCCGGCGCGCGCGTGCGCGGCGCGCGACAGGGCGACGACCCACGGGAGCACGTCCGAGGTCGTGTCGTCGGCGCGGGCGACCACCGCGAGGATCACGCCGGAGGTCGGCGCGCCCACCGCGTCGAGCGCGCTGCCGTCGAGCTCGGCGGCGGAGACGCGGCGCGTCTGGGCTCGGCGTGAGAGCTGGGCGGTCGCGCCCGAAGGGTCCACCGACACCACGACCCACTCCGTCGCCCCCGACGAGCGCTCGAGGGCGGCCGCGGTCGCGGCGTCGACGACCGCCGTGAGCTCGACGGGGATCGCCGCGCGGCGCGTGCCCACGAGCCCGCCGAACGCGAGGCTCCTCGGGGCGTCCACCTCCGCGGCCGGCCGCGCGATCCATGCAAAATGCACATTTTCCTTGTTGGCGCCGGAGCGGCGCGCCCCTTCGCGGGCGAGCCCGTCGGCCACCTTGAGCACCGAGGACACCGACGCGCGCGGGTCGGCGATGAGGTCGACGTACGAGCGCGCGCGCGCCTCGAAGGGCTCGCTCGACTCCGCCCACGAGACCCGCCCGCCCTCGTCGACCCGGGCGAACGGCGCCCGCGGGTGCGGCGGGTGGTCCCGCTCTTGGTCGTGCGCAGGGACGGCGAAGGCCTCGTAGCGCGCGTACGATCCCGCGACCGAAGAGGACATGGCCATGAGCGCGCTGTCGAACGCGAGGCACACCGTGAGCGGCCAGGCCGCGGTCGCGACGGCGCGGCCGATGGAGCGCGCGGCGAGCCCGTGCGCGCTCGCCGCGAGCAAGAGCGCGACCGCGTCCCCGGCCAGGAGCCGGGCCGAGGCCCGCTCGATCGACGCGAGCGGGGCGAGCTCCGGCGCGCCGATGACGGCGTTCGCGGGGGTCGCGTCGTAGAGCAGGCGCAGCGCGCGCGCGACGGCGGCGAGGTGGGCGCCGTGGTCGAGCGCCAGGGTCGCGCCGAGGAGCGCGCCCACGCCGAGAGCACGATCGCGCGCGGACGTGTTACGCAGCGCGCCGGCGGCGGCGAGCGCGATCGGCGCCAACCCGAGGAGGTGGCAGCGCGAGAGCGGCCGCCCCGTCACGCGGACGGCGACGGCGACGGCGAGGGCCGCGGCCACGAGCCCGATGCCGGCGGCGGTGCGCGGCGGCGCGCGGAGCACCCGCGCGCTCGCGAGGCCGAGCACCAGGGTGGCGCCGAGGCCGAAGGTCACGTCGGCGTGGACGCGGACCTCGCTGACGAGGAGCGCCCGGATCACGAGCGACTCCTGCACCGCCGCGAGGAGCTCGCCGCGGACGGCGCTCTCGCTCTGGACCGCGGCGAAGCACGCGAGCACCGTGGAGACGATCCAGCCACCGGCGAAGAGCGCGTATCCCAACCGTGGCTGGCGCGGCGAACGCAACACGAGCACGACCGCGCCCAGCGTCGAGAGGCCGCTGCAGACCAGGACGAGGGCGAGGAGCGTGTCGGGCCCGCCGACCCCGAAGAGCCCGTCGGCGCCCGCGCTCGCGGCGACGATGGCGCGGCGGGCGAAGAGCGCGGCCGCGGTCCGCAGCGCGTGGCGGTCGCCGAAGACGAGCGGGAGGGCGAAGAGCGCAGCCGCGGCGAGGGCGCGGGCCCAGAGCGGCAACGGGCGCGGCGCGCCGAGCTCTTCCTCCGACATCGACCGGGAGGGTACTCGAGTGACCCGACCCGCGTCGAACCGTTCGCGCGCTACTGCGACGGGCCCCCGCGGCTGCGCGTGATGCCGCCGAGGACGAGGAGAATCCCCGCGGCGAGGAGGAAGACGAGGTTCGGCTCGACGATGGACATGGGCGGGGCGTACCCTCGCCCATTGCATGGTCCGCACCAACCCCGGTCGCCTCGTCGTCGCGGCGCTCGTCGGCGCGGCCTTCGTGGCAGAGGCGCAGGCGAGCCACGCTCGGCTGCGCCACGCCCGCGTGGACGGTGTGAACATCGAGACACTCGAGCGCGTGCGGAGAGGGCACACCGCGACCGCCGTGTCATGGGCGAGCCTCTCGAGCACCAAGCTCGAGCCTGGCCGCTACGAGCTCGCGTTCTCGGTGGCGCCCGCGGCGGCGCCGCGCGAAGGCCGCTACGCGGTCGAGATCCCGCCCTGCGGCGGGCGCGGCAGGCTCGTCGT
>JAEUKG010000724.1 GCA_016794325.1 Myxococcales bacterium
GAGGGAGCGCGCGGCTCGACCCACGAGCCCCTCGACGCCGTGCGCGGTGCCGCCGGTCACGAACACCGGGCGGCGTGGCGCGAGCGCGCTCACCGCCGCGTCGACCGTTCGCTCGACGAGCGCGCGCGCCCCCTCGTCGAGCGCGGCGAAGCTCCGGTGCCAAGCCCCGGCCCAGGCGAGCAACGGGCGCCCGCGCGCGAGATCGACGACGTCCGCCGCCGAGAGCAGGCGCGCGCCGATCGCCTGGATCCGCGCGTCGAGCGCGGCGTCGCGGCGCGCCCGCTCGGCCGCGCGCGAGGCGGCGACGGCAGCTCCGTAGTGCCGCGGCGCGGGCTTCGGCGGCGCCGCGTACGCGCTCGCCCCGGCGACGAGGGCGGCGTCGCGCAGCCGCGCCCCCTCGAGGTGAGCGCGCTCCGCGGCCGCGAGCGCGCCGAGGACGAGCGCGGCGTCGCCTCCTGCGAGGAGCGCCGCGCGGACGAGGCTCTCGGGGGTCGACGCGTAGACGCCGTAGCCGTCCGACCCGAGGACGACGGGGACGCCGTGCGCGGCGTAGCGCTCGATCGGGACCGCGCGCGCGCTCGTCAGGCTGTTCAGGGCGATGTTGGAGTCGAGGTTGAACTCGACGACGGCGCCGGTGTCGCGGAGCACGTCCAGCGACCCGGCGTCCACCCCGTGGAGCCCGTGGCCGATGCGGATCTGGGCGCCGCTGCCCGCGAGCGCCTCCGCCGCGACCCGGACGTTCTCGGGGTGCGCCGGGCTCTCCCCCGCGTGCACCCGCACCACGAAGCCGGGGCGCCGGGAGGCGATCGCCCCCGCGAGCTCGACGCGCTCGCGGAACGCGCGGGTGGAGTTGGTCTCGTGGCCCATGAAGTCCACGCCGACGACGTAGAGGCTCCCCGCCGCGAGCTCGGCGATCCGCTCCAGGAGGTCGAGGTCCCACTCGGGGTCGTCGTGGCGGTTGATCGCCGCGAGGAAGCGGAGCGTGACGCCGTGCTCCCGCTCGAGGGTCGGGGCGACCCGATGGACGTCGTCGAGCACCTCGGGCTCGACGACGTCGGCGAGCGACAGCTCGACGTATTCGACGCCGCGCCGCGCGTAGTCCCGCGCGATCTGGGCGAGCAGCGCGCCGAAGGACGGGCGGTGCTTCGTGATGGGGGCCCGGAGCCGGTAGATGCGCTCCATGTCGCGGAACGTCACCCGCCGGTCGAGCGGGACCGCGAGCGCGGCCGCGTACCGCGCGCGCGCCTCCGGCGACAGCTCGGGGATCGACGCCGCGCCGGCGACGCCGCGGATGCCCGCCTCCTCGAGGAGCGCCCCGGGGATGGCGGCGCCGTGGGACTCGCCGATCGCGAGGAGATCGCCGGGCGCGACGCACCCCGCGAAATGCGTGTGGAGATCGGTCGCGAGCCGCGCAGGGCCTGCCGACCCGTGGAGCCCCGGCGGGACCGGGTGCACGTGGCCGGTGTCGGCGAGGTAGCGGAGCTCGAACGGCGAGAGCAGGTGACGCGGCCGGACGTCGTCGCCGGCGATCTCGACGAGCACGACCGCCCGGCCGCCGGCCTGGACCTCGACGCGGACGTCGGACCACGAGGCCGGGAGCGCGGCCACCCCCCGGGCGTCGAAGGCGACCGCTCGGACCGCGCCGTTCTGGGGCGCGACCCGGAGCGCGGCGCGGAGCGCGTCGTACCCCGCGGCGCGACGGTCGCCGCCGCTCTGGGCGAGCACGAGCGACGTGCCGGACTCCCCCCCGAGCGCGCGCAACATGTAGAATGCACACATATCGAGCGGGGCGCTGCGCTCTCGGCTCATGCGGCCCCCGCGCCCGCGCCGCGCGGCGCCGGCCGACGCCGCGGCGCGGCGGTCATCGACCCCCCGTCGGGAACACGCGGCTCATCGGGCGCGCGCCGCCGGCGTCGCGCGCGAAGCCCTCGGCGAGGGCCGAGAGGTCCCGCGTGAGGCGCGCGATCGCGGCGCGTGGGCTGCGACCGGGGAGCACCGCCCGGTCGCAGAAGAAGGTGCGGCAGCCGAACGGCCGGGCGTCGTAGACCCAGCACCGCCCCTCGTCCGAGAGGAAGGCGCAGCGCCGCTCGCCCGCGACCGGCAGGCGCCTGCGCTTGGGGATCCCGCCGCGGGCCCGCGACGCGCGCTCGAGCTCGGCGATCTCGACCGCGGTGAGGTAGGGCTCACGGCCGGTCACGCCGAAGCGGCAGCAGTCGGTCGAGGCGTCGCAGGACGCCCCCTCGAGGAGGGCGTCGACCTCGGCGTAGATGCGGTACAGCTCGCGCCGCGTGCCTTCGGGCAGAGTCCTCGCCATCGCTTTGCTATCCTCTAGCACCGATGGCATCGGCCAGCTCGCGCCCCAGGCTCCGACCGGTCGAGACGATCGTCGTCCCGACCCAGGACGGTGACCGCGTCCTGCTGCTGCGCGACACGATGGGGATCACGGCGGAGCACGCGACGATCCCGCTGCCGCTCGTGCCCGTCGTCGCCCGCTTCAACGGGCGAGCCACCTGCGCCGACATCGCGCGCGCGGTCAGCCGTGAGGTCGGCCAAGAGGTGCCGGTCGGGCTCGTCGTGAAGCTGGCGACCGAGCTCGAGGAGGCGCTCTTCTGCGAGGGGCCCGCGTTCGCCGCCGCCAAGGCGGAGGTGGTCGCGGCGTTCCACGACAGCCCGGTTCGCCCGGCGTCCCACGCCGGCGCCGCCTACCACGACGACCCCGCGGAGCTCACGCGCTACATCGATCGCGAGTGCCACGCGCGGGCCGCGCCGCAGGCCGCGGCGTCGGGCCGCGTCCGCGCCCTCGTCGCGCCGCACATCGACCCGTGGCGCGGCGCGGTCGGCTACGGTCACGCCTACGCGGCGCTCCGAGCCGCGCTCCCGGAGGGGTGCGACACGTTCGTCGTCCTCGGGACGAGCCACGCGCCCATGCGCGAGCCCTTCGCGCTCTGCAAGAAGGCGTTCGAGACGCCGCTCGGGCCCCTCGCCTGCGACGACGAGGCGGTCGAGCGCCTCGCCGCCGCCGCGCGCTTCGACCCCTGGGCCGACGAGCTCAACCACAAGCGCGAGCACTCGCTCGAGTTCCAGTGCGTCTTCCTCCGGCACCTCCTCGGCTCGAAGCCGGCGCGCATCGTCCCCGTCCTCGCGGGGCTCGGCGAGCACCAGGCGCGAGGCACCGATCCCGCGCGCGACGCGAAGGTGCAGCGCTTCCTCGACGCGCTCGGCGAGGTCGTCGCCGACAAGGGCGCGGTCGTCGTCGCCGGCGCCGACCTCGCGCACGTGGGCCCGCGCTTCGGCGACCCCGCGCCCCTCGACGCGACGGAGCGCGAGGCCCTCGAGGCGCGCGATCGCGAGTCGCTCGCGCTGGCGACGTCGGGGGACCGGCGCTCGTTCTTCTCGCACGTCGCCGCCGACCTCGAGACCCGCCGCGTATGCGGGCTCGGGCCGATGTACACCATGCTCGCGGCGATGCCGGCGGGGCTCCGCGGCGAGGTCCTGCACTACGAGCAGAACGTCGATCCCGACGAGGGATCCATCGTGAGCCACGCCGCCCTCGCCTACTACGACGGCTGAGGGCGGGATCGCGAGGCCCCCTGCCGCGTGGTACGCTCGTGGCCGATGTCCTCGCCTCGCGCGCTCCTCGTCGTCGCGACCCTCGGAGTCCTGCCCGCGCGCGGCCTCGCGGGGGGTGGAGGCGACGGCGGCGGCGGCGGCGCGCGGGGCGGACCGACGGCCGACGCCGCGCCGCTCCAGTGCGATCCCGGGGACGCGCCCCAGGGCGGGCGGTGCGCGCCCGTCGGCGCGCCGATCTGCGCCGACGCCGACGGCGCGGCCTGCGGCGCGGCGCGCGGGTGCGCCGCCGGCACGACCGACTTTTTGGGGGAGGAGGGCTGCGCCCCGGTGGGGCCGGCGAGCTGCCCCGACGGCTTCGTCAGGGACGGCTTCGGGTGCGCGCCCGTCGTCGCCGCGACCTGCACCGGCGCGACGCGCGCCAAGCTCGGCGACGCCGCGTGCGCGCCGGTGGGCGATTGCGACGCCGCGTTCCCCCCTGCCGCCGCCACCCTGTTCGTCGACGACGACTACACGGCGGGCCAGATCGACGCGACGCACAAGGCGAAGATCCAGGAGGCGATCGACGCCGCGCCCGCCGGCGCGACCATCGCCATCGCCAAGGGGACGTACACCGGAGCGCTCACCCTACCCCGCGCCGTCACCCTCGTGGGGCAGTGCGCGCAGGGCGTCACCCTGGTCGGCAGCGCGACCGCCGCCGCCGGCCTCACGGTGGACGGGCCGCGCGCGATCCGCGTGAGCGGCGTCACCATCACCGGCTTCGAGCCCGGCGTCGACGCTCACGGCGGCGCGACGGTGGACCTCACCTCGGTCGTCGTCGAGAAGAACCGCCGCTCCGGGCTGTCGGTCGCCGACAAGGGCACGCGCCTCACCGCGACCGGATCCGCGATCCGCGGCAACCTGCCCGACGCCTCGGCCCGCTTCGGCCAGGGCGTCGCGGTCGGCTTCGACGCCGCGGTCACGATCGCCGACAGCGAGGTCGCCGACAACGGCGAGATGGCGGTGAACGCGCTGAAGTCCGGGTCGGCGAAGGTCACGAAGAGCGTGCTCCGACGGTCGATCCCCCGCGCGTCCAACGGCGCCTACGGCTGGGGGATCGGAGCGCAGACGCAGGGCTCGTTCGAGATCGAGGAGTCGCTCGTCGAGGACGTCGTGGGCGGAGCGGCCGTCGTCGTCGAGAAGGGGACCAAGGGCGCCGTGCTGCGGAGCGTGCTGCGCAAGGTCGGCCCCGGCGCCACCTCCGGCTCCTCGTCGATCGCCGCGTGCGCCCTCACCCAGCTCGAGGGCGACCTCACCGTGACCGGCTCGACGCTGTCGGGCACCGAGGGCTCCGGCGTCCAAGCGACCGACTCCGCGAAGGCGCACGTCAAGCAGTCGGCGGTGGTGGGCCCGGTGGGCGCGATCGAGGGCACCGCGGCGATCGCGACCGGCAAGGGCGGGGCCGTCGATCTCGACTCCGTCGCCGTCGTCGACCCCCGCGCCATCGGGCTCCTCGTGCCGACGGCGTCGTCGGTGACGGGCAGGTCGCTGCTCGTGCGCGGGGCCAAGGTGTCGGCGCTGGCGACCCGCGGCGAGGCGACGCTGGAGCGCGTCGTGTTCGAGGACACGCGCGCGGGCTCCGGAGCCGGCGGGTCGTTCGGCTCGGCGGTCTACGTCGACACCAAGGGCCGCGCCCGCCTGACGAGCGCGATCGTGCGCTCGAGCGACGGCATCGCGATCATCGCCAACGGCGCCGGCGCGTCGCTCGAGCTCCACCGCAGCGTCGTCGTGCGCTCGCGCTCGGTGCCCGAGCTCCCCGGCACCGGCGTCGCCGCCAGCGCGGGCGCGGCCATCGTCCTCGAGGGCTCGGCCGTCCTCAACCAGCCGGGCATCGCGCTCCACGCGGCCGACCCGGGCACCGTCGTCACCGTCACCGACTCCACCCTCGGCGACGCGCGCATCGCGGGCACGAGGGACCGCGGGCGCGCGCTGAACCTCCAGGACGGCGCGCGCGCCACCCTCGAGCGCACCGCGATCCTCCGCGCGGGCGAGGTCGGCGTGACCGCGATCGGTGAGGGCACCGAGGTCCGGATCACCGACGCGATCGTGGAGGGGACCGCGCTCTCGGCGAACCAGATGGCCCACGGCTCGGTCGCGGCCGAGGGCGCGTTCGTCTCCCTGCTCCGGACCCGCATCAAGGGCAACGTCGGCGCCGGCTTGATCTTCTCCGGGAGCGCCGGAATTGTGCAGACTGCACGCATCGAGGACAACGGCGTCGGCGTCCAGGCCACGTCGTCGAGCAAGCTCGTCGACGCCGACCGGGCCCCCGACGCCCCGGAGCCCAAGGCCGTCTACGTGCTCTCCGACACCCGGTTCACGGGGAACACGACGAAGGTCGGCGGCCAAGACCTCCCGGTGCCTGGCCGCGTCATCGTCGCGAAGTGACGCGCCGCCCCGACCTCGGCTACGGTCGGGGGATGAGCACGCGCGTGTATTTCGTCCGGCACGGGTCGACGCCCCTCACCGCCGAAGACCGGTTCGCCGGGTCGACGGATCTGGAGCTCTCGGACGAAGGGCGGTCGCAGGTGAGCCAGCTCGCCGAGCGGCTCCAGTCGGAGCGCATCGCCCAGATCTACGCGAGCCCGATGAGGCGCACGATGGAGACGGCGCGGATCCTCGGGGCCCCGCAGAAGCTCGCGCCGCTGCCGCGCGAGGGCCTGCGTGAGATCGACCACGGGCGATGGGAGGGCCTCTCGCGCAAAGAGGTCGCCGAGCGGTTCCCCTCCGAATACGAGGCCTGGGAGAAGGACCCCTTCACCTTCGCGCCCCAGGGCGGCGAGGCCGGCGTCGCGGTCATGGCGCGCGCTCTGCCGATCGTCCGCGCCGTGGTCGAGGCCCACCCGGGCGAGACGGTGGTCGTCGTGTCGCACAAGGCCACGATCCGGCTCGTGATCTCGAGCCTCCTCGGCATCGACGCGCGCGGCTACCGCGACCGCCTCGACCAGTCTCCGGCGTGCCTCAACGCCCTCGAGTTCAAGGACGCCGTCCGCGCCCGCCTCGTGCTCTACAACGACATCTCGCACTACGCCGACGCCCACCGGGCCACCGGGCCCCGGCTGTCGAGCTGGTTCGACCCCAAGTAGCCGCGCGTCAGCCGAGCCGCTCCACCGCGTGATCCACCATGCGGTCACCGTCGAAGACGAAGCGGCCGCGGAAGCGCCCTCCTTCGAGCACGATGGGGAGCCAGATCGCGTCGTCCGCCCACATGCGCTCGAACGGGATGGCGTCGAGCTTGGTCCACATCGGGATCGCCTCGTCGGTCTCGACCGCGACGCCGTCGCACCCATCGGCGCGGAACACGTGGCAGTGCAGCGCGTAGCCGTCGACGAACTGGAACGACAGCTCCCCGTGGTGCCGGACGTCGTGGGGGGTGACGCCGACCTCCTCCTGGCACTCGCGCACGGCGGCGTCCAGGGGCGCCTCCCCGGGCTCGATGCGGCCGCCGGGGGCGTTGACCTTGCCGGCCCCGAGGCCGCGCTTCTTCACGATGAGGAGCACCTCGCCGCCCCGCACCACGAAGAGGAGCGTGGCGCGATCGGTCGGTGCCCACCGGTCCCAGTCGATGTCGTCGAGCGCGTCCATGGGCCGTAGACCCTTAGCGCAAACGAGGCCTGTGCAGGCGCGCGAAGGGCGCGTGCAAGAGGCTGCACACGCGCCGGCCCCCCGAGCGCATCGCTCCGGCGCGAAATCCAGGGCGCGCGCCGCTGGCACACGCCGTGCTCTGGTCCGCGCCCATGCACCTCGCATCTTCCTTGGCTCGCGCCGCGGCTGCGCTCGCGGTCGCGGCGGCCACCTTCACCTCCGCCCCCGCCCGCGCCGAATCCCCGGCGGCGGCGGCCTCGACCCACGACGCGCCCGACCCCCACTTCCCCGGCGGGGGTCGCTTCTCGGCGTCGATCGCGACCGGCGTCCCCTTCGTCTTGATGAGCGAGCTCGCGGTGAGCCCGCACGACCGCCTCGCCGTCGGCGCCATCGGCGGCATCGCCCTCTCGGGGGACGGGCCGCCGAACAACACCGGCTTCGGGGTCCGGCCGCGCGTCTCGATCTTCGAGCGCGGCCCCGTCCGCGTCTTCGCCGTCGCGCCCGTCCTCTACTATCCGAAGTCGAACAGCTCGTGGTTCCTCGCGCGGCCGGAGCTCGCGGTCGAGGGCCGCCTGCCGGGCGGCGCCCGCGTGGGCGGCGGCCTCGGCCTCGTCGCCGTCGCGTCGCGGGCCTCGTTCACCGGCGGCGGCGACGGACAGCCCTTCCTCCCCTACGGCGGGACCCCGGGCCAAGCGCGCGGCGACGCCACCAACGGGCTCTGGAACACCTTGAGCCTCCACGGCGCGTTGCCGATCTCGGCCCGCACCGTCGCCCACGCACACGGCGCGCTCGTCCTCCGCGGCTATTCGCTGCCCGGCGACGAGTGGGTCGGGGGCGTCCCCTTCACCGCCACCGTCGGCCTCACCACCATCCTCTGACCGAGCCACCATGAAGAAGACCTTCGCCCTCCTCCCTCTCCTCGCGGCCGCGCTCGTCGCGGCCTGCGGCGACGACGACGCGCCCCCCACCGGCTGCGACGGCGTCCGCGTCGAGCGCTTCCGCGAGCTCGTCGTCGTCGACGACGCCGTCGTCCTCGGGGAGCGCGCCCGAAACGTGACCCGCGGCCCGTTCGGCTTCGCCCACGCGATGGCCGCGCTCGGCGGCGGCGAGGACGGCGGGCGCGCGCTCGCGCGCGACCTCGTGGACGCGTGGGCGGAGGCCGCCCCCACCTCTCGCGTCCGCGCGGACCTGACGTGCGCGTGGCTCCGACGCTCGTCGAGCAACGCGTGCGACGACACCTGCGCCCGCTGCGCCCGCGAGGACCTCGATCTGTCGCGGGCGCCGTTCCGGCTCGCCGCGATCGCCAACCGCGTGGACCTCGGGGCTCACCCCGACGCCCTGTCGGAGGCCGGTGAAGGCCGGCTCGTCTTCGCCGTCGTCGACGGCGAGGGCGACGACGCGGCCGCGAAGCCCCTCGAGGCGACCGTCATCTTCGAGTACGCGCTCCCCGGGGGTCGGCGCGAGTGGGCCGAGCGGTTCCACACCCTCTCGCGGTACACCTCGTTCGGCGACGACTACCAGGCCGCCCTCGCGGCGGTGACCGAGCGCTTCGTGGGCGCGCCGCGGCTCGCGCAGATCCGCGTGAACGACGGCGCCTTCGGGCCCGCGCCCCGGCTCTACGAGCTCGCCCTCGCGCAGGGGAGGCTCGGCCCGCGACCGCTCCGCAACACGCCGCGCGCGTCGCTCGAGGGCTCGCTGGAGCTCGCCGCGTGGATCACCGAGCACGAGTCCGACGTGCGCTCCGACCGCCACGTCGTGCCCGTCGCGATGCGCGCGCCCAGCGTCGACCGCGGCCACGTCGTGTCCGTCGGCGTCGCCGAAGACCTGCGGGCCGCCTTCGCCCGCGGCACGTGCAACGGTTGCCACGGCGAGGCCGCGCCCACGCTCGGCGGCTTCCACGTCGCCCCGCGCGGGCGCGGCGCGGCGCGCCTCTCCACGTTCGTCCACGATCCGGCGGCGCCCCGCAAGGACGACCTCGGCCGGCGCGAGGCCTTCGTCTCGGGCGTCCTCTGCGCACCGTGACGCGCGAAGACCTCCGCCAGGACGACCTCCGTCAGGACGCGCGCAACGCCGACCAGGGGAACACCCACGGCCGGAACACGCGCATCGTCGCCTTGGCGTCGAGCTCGCGCGAGACGGCCGCCGGGAGGTCACCCTTGGCGATCTTCCCACGGACGTCGCTGCTCTTGCCGCCCTCGTAGCGGACGTGGGCGATCACGTCCACGTGCTCCTCGTGCGGATAGCGGAGGTACTCGAGCTCCACCCCGCGGACGCCGGCTTCGATCGCCGACACGATCGTCGGGTCGGGGTCGCCGCGGAGCGAGGCGCGGACGCGCTCGCGCTCCCCGGCGAGGCTCGCGACCGACGACGCCAAGTCCTCGGCGAGGGCCGACGCCAGCCACGCCTCGACGGCGGCGCTCCGCTCGTCGTCGGCCCCGCCGCCGCCCGCCAGCCGGCGCTTCTTCAGTACGAACGCGACGCCGAGGAGGCCGAGGAGGATCGAGGCGACGACGAGCACGGTGGTGAGCATCCCCTCCAACGTAGCGCCTTTTCGGCGCGCTCGCGCCCCGACTTTGGCATGATGTGCGCGTGCCTGTCCTTTCCGCCCACAACCTCTCCAAGGCGTACGGCGAACGCACGCTGATCCGCGACGCCAGCGTGACCATCCGCACCGGAGAGCGCGTCGGCCTCGTCGGGAAGAACGGGACCGGGAAGTCGACGCTCGCGCGCATCCTCGCCGGCGTCGAGCCCAAGGACGGCGGCGACATCGCGGTGCGCAAGGGCGCCACCGTGCTCTACCTCGAGCAGATGCCCGACCTCCCGCGCGACAAGACGCCGCGCGAGCTCGTCTCGGAGGGGCTCGCGGCGTGGAGCGCCGCCAAGACCGCGTACGACTCCGTCTCGAGCCGGCTCGCGAGCGCGGGCCACGACGACGCCGCGGCGCTCGAGGAGCAGGCGCGCCTCGCGGCCGAGATCGAGCGGCTCGGGGGCTGGGAGCGCGACCACGAGGTCACCGCGATGCTCGGCCACCTCGCGGTGCGCCGCATCGACGATCCCATCCGCACCATGAGCGGCGGCGAGCTCAGGCGCGTGGCGCTCGGGCGCCTGCTCGTCGCTCGGCCCTCCCTCGCCATCCTCGACGAGCCGACCAACCACCTCGACGTCGAGACGATCGACTGGCTCGAGAGCTACCTCGCCGAAGACCACGGGGGCGCGGTGCTCCTCGTCACGCACGATCGCTACCTCCTCGATCGCGTCTGCACCCGCACCCTCGAGCTCGAGCGCGGCGAGCTCTACGACTACGACGGCGGCTACGAGGACTACCTCGCCGCGAAGGCGGAGCGCCTCGCCCACGAGGAGCGCACCGAGCGCAACCGCCAGAACTTCCTCCGCAAGGAGCTCGAGTGGCTCGCGCGGCAGCCGAAGGCGCGCACCACGAAGCAGAAGGCGCGCATCGAGCGGGCCGAGGCCGCGAAGTCCGTGCAAGCGCCGCAGCGCGACAAGGACATCTCTCTCGCCGTCGGCGAGGCGCGCGCCGGCAAGACGGTGCTCGAGCTCGAGGGTCTCACGCTCGACGTCGGCGGGCGCACCCTCGTGCGCGGCCTCGACCTCTACCTCACCCAGGGCGAGCGGGTCGGGATCGTGGGCAAGAACGGCGCTGGTAAGACGTCGCTCTTCCGCGCCATCCTCGGCGAGCTCGGCCCCGCCGCCGGGCGGGTGACCGTCGGCAAGAACACCAAGGTCGCGTACCTGGACCAGGCGCGCTCGGGCCTCGATCCCGACAAGTCGATCTTCGACAACGTGGCCGACCAGGGGAAGATCGAGATCGGCGACGAGGTGCTCGACGCCCGCAGCTACCTCGAGCGCTTCCTCTTCGAGACCCACGAGCAGCGCAAGCAGGTCGCTGCGCTGTCGGGCGGCGAGCGTGCACGGGTGGCGCTCGCGCGCGCGCTCCGGCAGAGCGCGAACCTCGTCCTGCTCGACGAGCCGACGAACGATCTCGACGTCGCGACCCTCGCCGCGCTCGAGGAGATGCTCGTGAGCTTCGGCGGCAGCGCGCTCGTGATCACCCACGACCGCTGGTTCCTCGATCGGGTGGCGACGTCGCTCCTCGTCTTCGAGGGCGACGGGCGCGTGGTGCGTTACCCGGGCAACTACGAGACCTACAAACGCCTCCGCGCCGAGCGTGAGCTCGCGACGAGCGACGGCGAGCGCGCCGCGGCGCCGCCTGCCGCCAAGTCGCGCGCCGAGGCCGACAAGCCCGCCCCCGCGGCCAAGCCGGCGGCGAAGGCCAAGGCCCTCACCTACGCCGAGCGCATCGAGCTCGAGAAGCTCCCGGACGCGATCGAGGCCGCCGAGGGGTCGGTGCGCGCCCTCGAGGCCGAGGTGGGCGCCCCCGAGTTCTTCCGCGGCGACGGCGAGCTCGTGAAGCGCCGGCTCGCGGAGCTCGACGCCGCCCGCGCCAAGGCCGAAGCGCTGATCGCCCGGTGGGAGGAGCTGGAGACGCGGGCCGCCGCCGCGACCTGAGGGGCCGGCGTCAGCGCATCTCGCGATCGTCGCGGAGCCACTCCCCGAAGCGCTCACCGATCATCAAGGTCGCGACGTGGGTGTTCGAGCTCGTGATCGTGGGCATGAGGCTCGCGTCGGCCACGTAGAGCCCGCGGACCCCGCGCACCCGGCCCCGGCCGTCGGTGACGGCGAGGGCGTCGCGGTCGGGCCCCATCTTCGCGGTCCCCGAGGGGTGGTATCCCGATCCGGTTATCTGTTCGAGCGGCGGGGTGAAGCGACCTGCGTCGTCCCACGGCCGACGCGACGGGTACACCGGGCGCGCGAGCGCCGAGAGCGTCTTCGTGCGCGCGAGCTCGCCGATCTTCGCGAGCGCCTCGCTCGCCATCCGGCGGTCGTCGGGATGCGACAGGAGGGCCGTCTCGATGACGGGGGCGTCCTCCGCGCGCCCGCTGACGAAGCGGAGGCGCCCGACCCCTCGCGGCTTCCCGACGCAGCTCGCGAGGGTCACGGCGCGGACGTCGCCCCAAGGCAGCGGCACCCACGACCCCGGCTGGAGCTGCATGTCGTTCGGACAGTCGCTGCCGGCCGACGTGTAGCGGCACACGGTCTGCACGAGCGGGTGCTCGAGCGACGAGAAGCCGGGCGTCTCGGGCCAGAAGAAGACGGCGACCCCCGGGTGGTCGAGCAGCCGCGCCGCGACCCCGGGCACCTCCGCGACGAGCTCCGCGCCGACCGCCGCGACGTGGGCGGCGGGCCCGACGCCGGTGCGCTGGAGGATCCCCGGGGTGGCGATCGCGCCCCCCGCGAGGACGACGCGTTCGGCCCGGTGGGTGACGACGCGGCCGAACCGCGACGCCTCGACGCCCTGCGCGACGCCGCCCGACACGAGCACGCGGCGCACCAGGGTGTCGGGCACGATGGTGAGGTTCTCGCGAGCGCGCACGGGGCCGGTGAGGTAGCAGCGCGCCGCGCCCATCCGCTCGCCGTCGATCTTGTTCATCGCGTGCGGGCCCGCGCCCGTCGACGCCGGGTCGTTCGCGTCGTCGGCGCGCGCGTACCCGACCTCGGCGCAGGCCTCGAGGAACGCGGCCTGCCAGGGCACGAGCTCGGAGGAGGGGTGCCGCCGGATGGGGATCGGCCCCGCGTCGCCGTGGTGCTCCCCGCCGAAGTCGAGGTCGCGCTCGAGGCGCCGGAACGCAGGGAGGCATCGCGCGTACGACCACTCCGGGAGCCCGAGCGACGCCCACTCGTCGTAGTCGTAGGGTTGCCCGCGGAGCGCGATGCACGTGTTCACCGCCGAGGACCCGCCGACGACGCGCCCCCGCGGGAAGTCCATGCGCAGCAGGCCGAACCACCGGTGATCGACGGCTCGGTAGCGGTAGCCCCAGTCGTGGGCCCGCATCGAGTTGTGGCGACCGTCGCGCAGGTCGGCGGGCAAGCGCCGCGCGTCGCCGCTCGCGTCGGGATAGTCGGGGCCCGCCTCGACGAGCACCACCTCGTGGCGCGGGTCCTCCGAGAGCCGGGCGGCGACGACCGCGCCCGCGGCGCCCGACCCGACGACGATCGTCCTCACGCGGGCCCCCCCGCACAGCTGAGCTCGGCTCGCCCCGCCGAGGTGCTCGCCCTCTTCCTCACGCCCGAGACATAACGCAAAATCGGGTCCCCCCGCGGGGGAAACGCGCCGCCCCGCGCGGCCGCGGCGCGCGCGAGCGGCGGGCGAAATGTTGACCGGGGCGCGCCGGCGTTCAACGCTTAAGGGCCCATGAAGGTCCGCGCGTACGCAAGGCCGCTCCTCGCCCTCCTGTTCTTCGCGCCCGCGGCCGCCGCCGGCTCCGACGAGCCGCCTCCCCCGGTCGACGCCCCGCCGCCCTCGACGCCGGCGATCGCGCAGCCCACCCCCACCGGCGCCGCCGGCGCGTGCCCCGACGGGATGCTCGAGGTGGAGGGCGACTACTGCCCCGAGGTCGAGCAGCGCTGCATCAAGTGGGAGAACGAGAAGAAGTTCCGGTGCCTGGAGTTCGCCCCCACGAGCCCTTGCAAGAAGCCGACGAGCCACCGCCGCTTCTGCATGGACACCTACGAGTGGCCGAACCAAGCGGGGGCGACCCCGGTCGTCATGAAGTCCTGGTACGAGGCCAAGGCGGCATGCGCGGGCGCGGGCAAGCGGCTCTGCACCGACGGCGAGTGGACGCTCGCCTGCGAAGGGGCCGAGCGACGACCATATCCCTATGGGTATAAGAGGGACGCGACCGCCTGCAACATCGATCACGACCACGTGTTGCCCGACGAGAAGGCGCTCTCGAGCCCCGATCCGAAGAAGCGCGACGCGGAGGTCAAGCGGCTCTGGCGCGGCGAGGCGAGCGGCACGAGGCCGCGCTGCGTGAGCCCGTTCGGGGTCCACGACATGACGGGCAACGTCGACGAGTGGGTGGTCAACGAGAAGGGGCGGCCGCACCAGAGCGCCCTCAAGGGCGGGTATTGGAGCCGCGTGCGTGGCCGTTGCCGCCCGATCACCGACGGCCACGACGAGTTCTTCGTCTATTACCAGATCGGCTTCCGCTGCTGCTCCGACGTCCCCGGCGCGGCGAGCGCGACCCCGTGAGGGCCTCGCGGGCGGCCCTCTCGGCGGCCCTCGCGGCCGCCCTCCTCGCCGCGTGCGGCGAGCGGGCGCCGCCCTCCGCGGCGCCGCCGCCGCCGCAGCCGGCGTGGAACGCGCCGCCGCCCGCCTGGAACGCGCCGCCGCCCGCCTGGAACGGTCGCCCCGGCGGGACGAGCGCGCCGCCCGCGCAGCCCGCGTGGACGAGCGCTCCCCCGCCCTCGCCGCCTCCCGCGACCGCCGCGCCCGCGGGCGATCGGTTCGCCAACGCTCGCCAGCTCTGCGTCGACCGCACCAACGAGTACCGCGCGCGCGCCGGGCGCGCGGCGGTCGTGCGCCGGCCGGACCGCGAGGCGTGCACCGACGACGAGGCCGCTGGCGACGCACGCGCGGGCTCGGCCCACGCCACCTTCGGCCGCTGCGGCGAGGGCGCCCAGAACGCGTGCCCCAACTACCCGGGCGCGTCGCCCGAGCGCGCCCTCGTCGACTGCCTCGAGAGCATGTTCGCGGAGGGGCCCGGCGAGCCGTACGCCGCGCACGGCCACTACCTGAACATGACGAACCCCGCCTACCGGGGCGTCGCTTGCGGCTTCCACGTGACCCCGTCCGGGCAGCTCTGGATCGCCCAGGACTTCTTCCGCTGACCGGGGGCCGCCGCCCGGGCCCCGCTCGATTTCGGGTACGCTGGCCCGATGGCGGGCGGCCTCTTCGACGTGCGGAGCGACGAGCGGCGTCCGGTCGCCCTCGCCTTCTCCGCCCTGCTCGGCATCACCGCCGCCCACACGCTCATCGAGACGGCGCGCGACGCGCTCTTCCTCGCCAAGGTGCCCGTCACGCACCTGCCCGCGCTCTACGTCGCCATCGCCGCGCTCGGCGTCGCCACCACGCGGATCGGCGCGCGGCTCGAGGGGCGGGCGCCGCATCGCGCGGGGGAGCGGCTCGTCGATCCCGTCGCCGCCGCCCCCGCCGGCGCGGCGCTGGTCACGGTGGCCTTCTGGGCCGCGACCGCGGGCGGCCACCGCGCCGTTTTGTATGCACTCTACATCTACAGCGGGATGTTCGCCTCGTGGGTCGCCGGGCGACTCTGGATCCGCCTCGGCGACGTGTTCACGGTGGGCCAGGCCAAGCGCCTGTACGGGCTCGTCGGCACCGGCGGGGTCCTCGGCGCGGTCGTCGGCGCGGGCGTCGCTCGCGGGCTCTTGCCCGTCGTCGGCGTACGGCACCTGCTCCTCGTGGGCGCGGCGGCGCTCCTCGTCACCGCGGCCGGGCCGGTGCGCCTGCTCACCCGCCTCCGCCCAAGCGCGCCCGCCCCCCGCGCCGCGGCCGAGCCCGCTCCCGCCGGCCTCGCCGGCGCCGCCCGCGAGATCGCCCGCCACCCCTACCTCTCGCGGGTGGCGGCGATCGTCATGCTCGCGGCGTGCGCCGGGACCGCGATCGACTTCTCGTTCAAGCGGGAGGTCGCGGCGGCGATCACCCAGCCCGAGCGCCTCGCGGCCACCCTCGCCACCGTCTCGCTCGCGACGAACGTGCTCTCGCTCTTGGCCCAGAGCGTCGGCGTCGGCGTCGCGGTGCGCCTGCTCGGGGTGCACCGCGCGCTCTACGTGATGCCGCTGTTGCTCGCCGCGTCCGCCGGCGGCGCGGTCGCCGGGCTCGGGCTCGGGGCCGCCCTCGCGCTCCGCGGCACCGACGGCACGCTCCGGCACTCGCTCCACAAGACGACGACGGAGCTCCTCTTCGTGCCGCTGCCCGACGCCCTGCGAGCGCGCGCCAAGCCCATCGTCGACCTCGTGGGCCAGCGCGGCGGCCAGGCCCTCGCGTCGGTCGCGCTCTTCGCCCTCGCGTCGGCGCTGCCGCACCACGCGGGGATCGCGGTCGGGGCGCTGCTCGTCGCGATCTGCGTCGCGTGGGTGGCCGTCGCTCACGGCGTGCGCGCCCGCTACCTCGACGTGTTCCGGGCGACGCTCCGCCGCGGCCGCGAGGAGCTGCCGCTCGACCTCCCCGCGCTCGACATGAGCGCCCTCGAGGCCCTCATCGCCGCGCTCTCGAGCAAGAAGGACGCCGAGGTGCTGGGCGCGCTCGACCTCCTCGCCGCGCAGGAGCGCGGGCGGCTGATCCCCTCGCTCGTCCTCTTCCACCCCTCGAAGCCGATCGTCCTCCACGCCCTCGACCTCCTCGTGCGCGAGGGGCGCACCGACTTCGTGCCCGTCGCCGATCGCCTCCTCACCCACCCCGACCCCGAGGTCCGCGCGGCCGCGCTCCGCGCCCGCACCGCGGTGGAGCCCGATCCCGGCGTCCTCCGCGAGCTCCTCGCCGACAGCGAGGACGAGCTCCGCGCGACCGCCCTCGTCCTCTTGGTGGCCCGCGGCGAGGCCGAGCCCGAGACCCTCGCGGCCTTCCGCGCAGGCTCCCCCGGGGTGCGCCGCGCGCTCGCCCGCGCCCTCGGACAGATCCCGGCCGGGGACTCCGACCGGCGCCCGCTCGTCGATCTCGCGTGCTCCCTCCTCGACGACGCCGACGTGGAGGCGCGCGGGCTCGCCGCGGCCGCGCTCGGCCGGCTCCGCGCGGTCGTTGCCGCTCCCCGGCTCGTCGCCCTGCTCGCGGATCGGAGCGCAGGCCTCGCGGCCATCGACGCGCTGTCCGACCTCGGTGACGCGGCCCTACCCGCGATCGAGGCCTCGCTCGACGCCGACGACGTCGCGCCGGAGGTGCGCTGGCGCCTGGTGCGGGCCCTCGCGCGGTCGGGCTCCGCGCGCGCCGTCGCCATCCTCGCCGAGCGCGTCGTCGCCACCACCGACACCGCGCTCCGCACGCGCATCTTGCGGGCGCTCTGCACCGTCCAGGCGGGCGGGACCGCGGTGCCGATCGCTCGCGA
>JAEUKG010000736.1 GCA_016794325.1 Myxococcales bacterium
CGGTGTCGGTCTTCAGGCAGCAGCCGGTGGAGCAGGTGGTGCTGTCGCACGTCGTCACCCGCTTGCCGCAGGTGCGCTTCCCCGCGTCGCAGACGTCGAAGCCCTGCGACGGGCAGCTCGTGCACTTGCCGCCGAGGGTGCCGCACGCCTGGACGTCGGTGCCCGCGCGGCAGACGCCCGCGGCGTCGCAGCAGCCGTTGGGGCACGTCGCGGGCCCGCAAGCCCCGGCGTCTCCCAGCGATCCGCCGTCGAGGACGAGCGAGTCCTCGAGGCTCGAGCGACCGCAGCCCGACGCGACGATGAACGCGGTCAGGGCGAGGGTGACCACCACGACGAGCAAGCGAAGGAGCCCGGGAGAGCGAGCGGTGTGGGACATGAAGAGACCCCGCGGAGATGGGCCGGAGCGCGACGCGCGCTCGGCTCCCCGGAGAGTAGCGTTTTTCTCGTGGGCGGAGGGTAGTTTCGGCGGGCCTGGTCAGCGGGGCCGGAGGCGCCGGAGCCCCACCGAGGCCGCGAAGAGCGCGGCGAGGGTGAGCACGATGGACGCCCCCTCCGGCCAGGCGAGCTGGTGAGCCACGAGGAAGCCCAAGAAAACGCCGAGGACGCCGGCCCCCATCGCGAAGCCGACCACGCCCGAGAGGGTGCGGCCCATGAGGCGCCCCGTCGCCGCGGGGACGACGAGGAACGCGCTCACCAAGACCACCCCCGCGAGACGGATCGACGCCACGACCACCGCCGCGAGGAGCGCGAGGAGCGCGCTCTCGAGCCACCCCACCTGGATCCCCGAGAGGCGGGCGAGGTCCTCGTCGAAGGTCGCGTAGGCGATGCGCGTCCACGCGAAGACGAAGAAGGTGACGGTGACGCCGGCGATGCCGATGACGACCCACAGGTCGTCGGAGCCGACGAGGAGGATGTTGCCGAAGAGGAGCTGCTCGGGGTCGAACACGCCCTGCGTGTGCTTCGCCTTCCGCAGGAGGATCACGCCGACCGCGAAGCAGACCGCGAAGAGGATGGCCATCGCCACGTCGGAGCGGAGCCCGCCCTTGCGGCGCAGCGCGCCGATGCCGATGGCCGCGAGCGCGGTGAACGGGATCGCGAGGACGAGCGGCGTCGTCAGCCCGAGGAACATCCCGAGGGCGATCCCGCCGAACGCCGCGTGCGAGAGGCCGTCGCCGAGGTACGCGAGGCCTCGCGCCGTCACGAGGACGCCGAGGAGCGCGAGCAGCGCGGCGAGCAGGCAACCGGCGAAGAGCGCGCGCTGGAACAGCGGGATTTCGAGGAAGCCGAGGTCCACCGGCGCCGAGCCTAGCAAACATTCGCCGTCGAGCGGGGCCGGCGGGTGCGCCGCGCGATCGCGAGCCGGGCTCGGCCGCTCAGGGGCCGAACATCTGTCGCTTCACCAGCTCCTTGAGCACCGGCGACGCGACGAACGCGCGGACGACGCCCTCGTTGCCCTTCTTGCCCCAGGTGACGACGACCGGGGCCGGCGGGGCCCCGAGCCGCGACGGATCGAGCTTGAGCGGCTGGGCGACGACGACGAGGCTGACGCCCTCGCCGAGGTTGTTCACCGGGCCCGCGAGGACGCGGTCGTCGCCGAGGGTGCGCTCGACCTTGCCGAGCGACGCGAGCACGCGCGCCGGGTCCTCCCCCGCGCCGAGGACGGCGACGTCGTCCTTGATCGCCCAGGCGAGGCCGTAGGCCTGGGGCGACGGATCCGGCTTCTTCTTCGCGTGGGGATCGGGCTTCGCGGGCGCGAGCTCCGCCACCACCTCCTCGACCTTGCCGAGCTCGGCGACCTCGGGGTTCTTGCTCGTCACCTCCTTGATGCGGAGGGGCTCTTTGATCGCCGGGAGCTTGAGCACGTCGGGCACCGCGCGAAGCGCCCGCTGGAGCGCCTCGCGATCCGCGACCCGCGTGCGGAGCACCGCGCCCTTCGCGGGCGCGCGCGTGAGGGTGACGACGAGCTCGTCGGACCGGCCCCGCTGCCAGTCGGCGAGCATCTGACCGACCTTCTTCTTGTCGGCCTCCGCCAGGCGACCGCCGAGGGCCGACGTCAGCGCGGTGTCGAGCGCCCGGGCGTCTTCGGCGCGCGACTTCGCGTCGTCGCGGAGGAGCAACGCGATCTCCGCGTCGCCGCTCGCGCCGAGGACCGGCGCAGCGGCGCCGGGCGTCACGCCGCTCAGGTAGCGCGCGAGCGGCCCCCCCTCTCCGCTCGGCGTGAGCACGAGCTCGGCGCGCAGGCCGCCCTCGTCCACGTCGGCGGTCACGTGCGCCTTCGACACGTCCCGGAGCTCGGCGAGGCGGCGACCGGTGAAGCCGTCGATCTGGGCGATGACAGCGGCGGGATCGCCGAAGTCCGGCGGGCGGCCCCCGTGCGCCTTGCGCGCGCGCTGGTCGGCGTCCTCGAGGTCCGCCGCGAAGCCCTTCCACAAAGCCTCGAGCTTGCCCGCGACGTGGGCGAAGAGCGGCCGCGGGAGGTCCGCGACGAGGGCCTCCTTGGGGAGCGGCCGCTGGGGCAGGGTGCGGGTGGCGTAGGCGGCCAGCGCCTTGACGTCCCCGTCGCTCTTGCCGACCACGAGCCAGCCGTTCTTGGTGAGCGCAACGGGATAGGTCAGCGGGCCGTTCTTGCCGTCGGCGAAGACGACGCCGCCGTCCTCGCGGGGGCGGTAGCGCGCGGTCTCCCCGTCGAAGAGCACCGACCGCGCGTGCCGATCGTCGGCGAGCTTCACCGCGAGGACGAACCCCGGCTCGGTGGCCTTGCCGGAGGCGACGATGAACGCCGGGCTCACCCCGTCGACGTCGTTGGCGAGCGCCGAGTCGAGCCCCGCCCAGGTGCACACGAGGCCGCCGAACGTCATCGGGAGGATGGCGAGCGGGCCGCCGACGCGCTGCTGGAGCTTCGACCACGTCGCGTTGGGGGCCGTGAGCACGCCCTCGCCGAGGAGCCCGTCGGGCGCAGGCACCGGCGCCTCGGCCTTCGGCCCCGCGTCGACGAACGGGTCGGGCTTCGGGGTGCACCCCAGAGCCAGGGCTCCGAGGGCGAACGCG
The DNA here is from genome assembly GCA_016794325.1 of Myxococcales bacterium. Lineage (GTDB taxonomy): Bacteria > Myxococcota_A > Polyangia > Polyangiales > Polyangiaceae > SXNL01. The sequence goes on from JAEUKG010000736.1 coordinate 3,049, forward strand.
ATCGTGACCCAGCGCCTCACGCGACTCCTATACCACGGCGACGGGCCCGCTCGTGGGTCGCGGCGTCAGGACGCGCAGCGCGGGCCCCGGGCGTCGCTCACGCACCGCGACAGGCCGAGCGCGCGGCACGGGTAGGAGCGAGGCCGCCCGTGATCGCAGTAGCGGATACGCCCGCCGTCGCACCGCGGGGCGGTGGCTTCGCACGTCGGCTCGGGGGCGGTGCACGCGCCAACCGCCGGGCCCGCGCCGCCGCACTCGAGCCCCTGGGCCCCGCAGTCGACCTGGACCTCGTGACCGTTGCGGCACACCACCGCCACCGCCCCCTCGCAGCGCGGCGACGGCGACGCGCACTCCTTGGTCGGCGCGACGCACGCCGGGCCGCTCGGCAGGACGGCGCATTTCATCCCGAGCGCGGCGCAGTCGAGGCTGACCATGCGGCCGCTCTTGCACTCCACCACGCGCGTGCCGGACGCCGAGCACGACGGCGCGGCGTCGCCCAGGCACGCCCCCAACGAGCACACCGCGCGGCCGTCGACGATCGCGCACTGCTCGCCGCCCCGCGGGCAGTCCCGCACGCCCGCGACCTGCTCGCGCGCGCAGGTCACCGCGCGCCCCTCGGCGTCGCACACGTCGACCGCGCCCGTCTTCGCGCGGCCGGCGCAGATGTCCGGGCGCACCCCGCGGAGGGCGCACGTGCGGAGCTGGCCGCACGAGCTCGCGCGCAGGCCGCACTCGCGCAGGGTGAGCGAGACCTCGAGCGCCTTGCCGGAGCTGAGCTCTTCCGTGAACGTCCGGACGCAGGTCGGGAAGTCCTTGGGCAGGGTGGCGCTGATGGGGAGCCGGTCGCAGCCGAGCAGCAGCGCGCACATGTGCTCCACGTCGTCGAGGTCGGGCGGCGTGACCTTCCCCGCCGCGGCGGCCTGCGGCCAGGAGGGGCCGCTCGACGCAGCCCCGGTCGGCGCCCCCGCGGCCTCCTCGGCAGGCGCAGCAGAGCTCGGCCCGGCGCCCGACGCGACGGCCAGCGCCACGGCGGCGCCGAGGGCGGCGCCGAGCACGCCACGCCCCCGAGCTCTCCGCGATCCCATTGCCGAACCGACCATGACGGGAAGGGCCCCCGAAGGCCACCCCGATCCGCCCCAGAGTCGCCCTGGGTGGCCGGCCGGGTGGCGCCGATGACTGAAGAAAAAGCGCCGGACGCCACGTTCGACGGTCGGCGACGAGGCCCTATTCTAGCACCCCCGAAGTCCGCTATGGTGGCTCCGCCATGATCGACGACGTCCAGAAAGATCTCGCCACCGCGATCAGCAAGGCCCACGAGGTCCTCAAGCGAGAGCTCTCGAAGCTCCGCGCCGGGCGCGCGAGCGCGAACCTCCTCGATGGCATCAAGGTCGACTATTACGGGACGTTGACCCCGCTCGCGCAGATGGCCCACGTCAACGTGCCGGAGCCGCGCCTCATCACCGTGAAGCCCTGGGACAAGAGCCAGGTCAAGCCGGTGGAGAAGGCGATCCGCGAGTCGGATCTGGGGCTGAACCCGCAGCCGGACGGCGATCTCATCCGCATCCCCCTCCCGCCCCTCACCGAGGAGCGCCGCAAGGAGTTCGTGAAGATCGCGAAGAAGTACGGGGAGGAGTGCAAGGTGTCGATCCGCAAGGCGCGCCACGACGCCCTCGACTTCCTGAACGAGATGGACTCCTCCGGCGACGCCAGCGCCGACGACGTCGACCGCGGCAAGAAGAAGGTCGAGGAGATGGTGTCCGAGGGCGCGAAGGGCGTGGACGCCATCGTCGCCAACAAGGAGAAGGACATCCTCGAGGTCTGAGCCGCGCGCCCGCGCGGCGGCGCCGCGGCTCCGCACCTCTGCCGAGCTAACCCACGAAAATCGTTGACGTCCCTAATCCTTGACACCTCCGTGCGGGGGTGGAAACCTAAAAAATCGTGAGCGGCATTGTGAAACCATTTCACGCGTTTCCTCGGGGTTTCGCGGCCCTGCGGGCAGCGAGGTCCTGATGAGGGCGATCGCGACCGGGATGACGGACGTCGGGCTCCAGCGGGAGCACAACGAAGACTCGTTCGTCGTCCTGAAGGAGTTCGACCTCTTCGTGGTGGCCGACGGCATGGGGGGTCACCGCGCAGGCGACGTCGCCTCCAAGCTCGCGACCGAGACCATCACCGAGTTCTTCCGCTCCACCGCCAACGAGGACGTGACCTGGCCGTTCCACTTCGACACCAACCTGTCGGAGGAGGAAAACCGCCTGCTCACCGGCATCCGGGTGGCGAACCGCCAGATCTTCGAGCGGAGCACGCGCTCGCGCGAGTGCCACGGCATGGGGACCACCGTCGTGGGCGCGATGTTCAGCCCGCGCAAGCGCCGCATGTACATCGGCCACGTGGGCGACTCGCGGTGCTACCGCGTCCGGCAGGGGCAGATCGACCTCCTCACCCGCGACCACTCCCTCATCAACGACTACCTGCTCGCGATGCCCGACCTCACCGAGGAGCAGCGCAGCGAGCTGCCGAAGAACGTGATCACGCGCGCCCTGGGGATGCAGGACCAAGTCGTGGTCGACCTCCAGCACGACGACCCGCGGATCGGCGACGTCTACATCCTCTGCTCCGACGGCCTTTCGGGGATGGTGCAGGACGACGACATCCGCCGCATCGTCGCCGCGACCGACGACATCCGCGAGACGTGCAACCAGCTCATCGCCAAGGCCAACGAGCGAGGCGGCGAAGACAACGTCACCGCGGTCGTCATCCGCATCGAGGCGTCGGAGGCCGACTCCACCACCACCGAGATCGAGACGGCGCGTGACGTGCCGCCGAGCGACCAGCTCGGCGCGCCCGAGGAGCCCACGGCGCCCGCCGTGCCCAGCGCGCCTCCGGGCGCGGGCGCGCCGGCCAAAGAGGGCGCGGCGTCGTCGGGCCCGACCTCCGCTCGCGGCAAATCCGGGAGCTGACCTTTGGATCTCAAGAAGCTAATCGACATCGTCCTTCACTTGGACAAATACCTGACCGATCTCACCGCCCAATACGGCGCGTGGACGATCGCCATCTTGTGCCTGATCGTGTTCTGCGAGACGGGCCTGGTGGTCACGCCGTTCTTGCCCGGCGACTCGCTGCTGTTCGCGGCGGGCGCGGTGTCGTCGCTCGGCAACCTGAACCCGCTCCTCCTCGCGGGGGGGATGATCGTGAGCGCGATCCTCGGCGACACGGTGAACTACCACGTGGGCAAGGCCATCGGCCCCCGCGTCATGAAGAGCGAGAAGTCGTGGCTCTTCAACAAGAAGCACCTCGACAAGACCCACCGCTTCTTCGAGAAGTACGGCGGCCGCGCCGTCATCTTCGCGCGCTTCGTCCCCATCGTGCGCACGTTCGCCCCGTTCGTCGCGGGCGCGGGCGCGATGAACTACCGCAAGTTCATCATCTACAACGTGACGGGCGCGATCGCCTGGGTCGTCCTGATGTTTGGCGCGGGCTACTTCTTCGGCCAGACCGAGTTCGTGAAGAAGAACTTCCACCGCGTCATCGTCGCCATCATCATCCTGTCGATCATGCCCGGCGTGATCGAGTTCCTGAAGGAGAAGTACGGGAACAAGGGCGACAAGGCCGACAGCGATGGGTCCGAGGCGGCCGCGAAGGCCGCGAAGACCGAGAAGTCCGAGAAGGAAGCCGCGAGCTGAGCCCGGGGAGCGCGTCGTGCCTCAGGCTCCCGACCTCGAGCTCGACGGCTTCCGCGAAGTCTTCGCCGATCGCCCACTCGACCCTGCCCTCGCGGCGGCGGTCCGAGGCGCGCTCGCCTCTCAGGCCGCGAGGCCCTTCGCGGTGCCTGCGCGCGCCTTCGGCGCCGCCCTCGCCCGCGCGATCGCGGCCGAGGTCGACCCCGTCCAGGCCCTAGCCTCCCTCGCCGTCGACGACCTCGCGCTCGCCACCGCGTGCGTGGAGGGCGACCGCGCCGCGCTCGACCTCTTCGCCCGCGAGCACCTCTCGCGCATCCCGGAGTTCGTGCGCAAGGTCGACGCGAGCGCGCCCTTCGGCGACGACGCGCGGCAAGCGGTCGCGGCCAAGCTCCTCGGCACCGTCGACGCGCCCGGCAAGCTCGCGCTCTACACCGGCCGCGGGCCGCTCGGCGCGTTCGTGCGCGTGGCCGCCGTGCGCCACGCGCTCAACCAGAAGCGCGACGAGCGCGGGACGAGCCCCGAGCCCGACCTCGACGCCATGGCCGGCGCCGCCCACGCCTCGAGCGCCGATCTCGAGGTGCTGAAGTCGAAGCACGCCGACGACGTCCGGCGCGCGCTCGCGCACGCGGTGGGCTCGCTCGACCCCCCCGATCGGCTCGCGCTCCGGCTCCACTACGTCGACGGGCTGAGCCTCGAGGAGGTCGGCCGCGCGTGCCGCGTCTCGCGCGCGACCGCGGCGCGGATGTTGTCGCGCGCCCGGTGGCACGTGCGCGGCGAGCTGCAGCGCGAGCTCGAGCTCCGGCTGCGAGGCGCGGTCGGTGACTCGACCCACGACGTGCTCGTCGG
>JAEUKG010000744.1 GCA_016794325.1 Myxococcales bacterium
TCGACGAGCACCGCGTCGCCGAGCTCGCGCCCTACGTCGACGGCTTCGGCGTGGGAGAGAACATCACCTGCTCGCCCGACGCCGCCACCGGCGTGGGCGCGGTGGCCAAGCTCGTCGTCAACGGCTACGGCAAGACCACCATGAAGGTCGCCAAGGGCACCGGCAAGGCGACCTTGCCCGGCGTGCTCCAGGTGCACCGCTTCTCGGATCACGACGTGATCGCCCTCGCCGACGAGCCCTCGCCCGGCGGGCGCGCCCTCCTCCGCCGCGTGTGGCAGGGGAAGAAGCGCGCCGAGGAGCCCGGCACCGCCGAGGCCGCCCGCGCGCGCGCCGCCGCCGACCTCGCCGAGCTCGAGGGCGTCGGCGGGCTCACCGACGCGCCGCCGCGCAAGCTCGTGCTCTCCGACGCGCTGGTCCAGCTCGTCACCCGACTCTACGAAGAGGCTGCTCGATGAGGCTCGTCCGACTCGCCATCGCCAACGTCAACTCCACCGTCGGCGCCACCCGCGCCAACACCGATCGCTGCATCGAGCTCGCGCTCCGCGCCGCCGCCGAGGGCGCGACGGTCGTGGCGTTCCCCGAGCAGGTCATCTGCGGGTACGCGCCCGAGGACCTCGTGCAGTGGCGCGCGTTCGTCTCGAGCCAGTGGGGCGAGCTCCTCCGCTTCGCCGACGCCACGAAGGGCACGGCGCCGGCCTACGTCCTCGGCCTCACCGTCGCCCGCGGCGCCCACGTCTACAACTCGGCGGCCCTCGTGCACCGCGGCGTCGTCCACGGCGTCGTGCCGAAGGAGAAGCTCCCGACCTACAACGTGTTCTACGAGGCGCGCACCTTCGCGCGCGGGCGCGCCGGGCTCGTCGACGAGGTGCACGGCGTCCCCTTCGGCGATCTCGTGTTCGACCTCGACTTCGGGACGATGGCCCTCGAGGTGTGCGAGGACATCTGGTCGCCCGACGGCCCGATGCGCCGCCGCTCCTACGCGGGGGCGGAGCTCGTGGTCAACGTGTCGGCGTCGCCCTACCGCCTCGGCGTCGTCGCCACCCGCCGCGAGATGATCTCGACGCGCGCCGGCGACAACCAGGTCACGGTGCTCTACTCGGCGCTCGTCGGCGCCAACGACGGGCTCATCTTCGACGGCGGCGGCTACGTGGCCCAGAACGGCCGCGTCGTCCTCGAGGCCCCCCGCTACGTCGCCGGCCTCTCGGCCGTCACCGTCGACCTCGACCGCACCGCCCGCCTCCGCACCGAGAACACCACCTGGCGCCACGACCAGGAGGAGTTCGAGGACGACGCCCCGCGGGTGCGCCACGTCCCCGTCCCCGGCTCCACCGGCGACCGCGGCGGATTGGTGTATCCTGCACCCAACCACGCGAGCTTCTTCCTACCGCCCCCCGAGGGCGCGAGGCGGAGCGCGCGCGCCGAGTTCTGCGAGGACCTCCTCGACGCCCTCGCCCTCGGCGTCGGCGACTACTTCGAGAAGACGGGCGCGTTCAAGACGATCGGCGTCGCGCTCTCGGGTGGGCGCGACAGCCTGCTCTGCCTCCTCGTCGCCCGCCGCTACGTCGAGCGGCGCTGGGCCGCCCTCCCACCCGAGGAGCGGAAGAAGAAGGCGCGGGAGATCCTCCGCGCGATCTTCATGCCCACCCGCTACTCGTCGAAGGAGACGCACCTCGCCGCCGAGCGCGCCGCCGCCGAGCTCGACGCGCCCTTCGTGAGCGTGTCGATCGACGACGCCTTCGCGCGCGAGCTCGCCGAGATCGAGAAGATGCTCCAGCCGGGCGAGGCCATCACCGCGCTCGCGAAGCAGAACGTGCAGGCGCGCATCCGCGCCGAGCGCATGTGGACGTGGGCGAACAGCGCGGGCGCGCTCTTCCTCCAGACCAGCAACATGAGCGAGAAGGCGGTCGGCTACGCCACCATCGGCGGCGACATGGAGGGCGCGCTCTCGGTCATCGCCAACGTGCCGAAGACGGTGGTGAACTACCTCCTCGACTACCTGCTCGAGACCACCGGCTCCGAGGGCATCCGCCTCACCCTCGTCAAGCCCGCGAGCGCCGAGCTCGCCGACGACCAGGAGGACGAGAAGGACCTCATGCCCTTCCCGGTGCTCGACGCCTGCTTCGCCCTCTACGCTGGGGAGAAGATGAGCCCCGCGGAGGTGAAGCTCGCGCTCGCGGCGATGTTCCCCGCCGAGGCCCCGGAGCGCCTCGCCGCGTGGACCGACAAGTTCGCGCGCCTCTTCACCCAGTCGATCTACAAATGGGTGCAGACCCCCCTCTGCCTCCACGTCGGAAACCTCGACCTCGATCGCGAGAGGGCCCTCCAGCTCCCCGTCGTCCAGCGCTCGGAGTGGCAGAGCAGCCGCGGTGGATGACGCGGCGACCACCGCCGAGGTTCGCGCCGAAGCGCCCGCGGTCGATGCGGCGCCTCCGGTCTCCGGGGTCGCGTCGAGCACCGGCGCATCGTTCGCCACCCCTGTCGCGCGTGAGGCCCTGCGCGAGCGGCGTTGGTACGGTTGGCAGACGCTCGCGGTGGACGGCGGCTCGATCGCGCTCGCGGCGGCCGCGCTCGGGCTCTCTGGCCTCGGCAGCCAGCGCGCCCCCGCCCTCGTCCCCCTCGGCGGGGTCGTGTGGCTGGGCGCAGGGCTCACCTATGGAATCGGTCCGGCGGTCGTCCATCTGACGCATCACCGACCGCTCGCCGCCTTGGGCAGCGCGCTCGGCCGCGTCGTCGGCGTCCCTCTGGCGGTAGCGGGGACGATGCTTGGCGCAGCGCTGCTGTTTCCACCCAAGGAGCGCTCCGCGGAGATGACGTTTCCGCCGGGAACCGGCGAGGCCGCGGTCGTGGCCGGCGGCAGCGTCTTCTTCACCATGATCGCCGTCGACGCCATCTTCGCGCGCGATCCGTGACGAGCGGTCGCGGGCGGCGGGTGAGCGGTCGCATGTCGGGCGGTCCTCGGGCGTCGAAGTGTCCATGCGAGCTCTCTCCCGCCGCGCCCACGCCCTCGGCCTCTCGGCCATCCTCGCCCTCGTGGTGACCGCCTCGATCACGGCGTACCTCGCCAAGATCCCGAGGTTTTTCCAGCACATCCCCCACTACGACAAGGTGTGCCATTTCGCGGGGTACGGCCTCCTCGCGCTCTTCCTCGACGGCGTGCTCTCGTTCCGCGCGACGCGGCGCGTCCCCTGGGCGGGCGCGATCGTCCTCGTGGTCGCCGGGCTCGAGGAGCTCGCGCAGGGCCTGTCGCCGGTCCGCGAGTGCAGCGTCTGGGACTTCGTCGCCAACGCGTGCGGCGTGATCGCGATGCTCGGCGTGGCCCGGCTCGTCGACCGGCGCGCCGCCGCCCGCGTCGTGTAGATTCGGGCCCCTGCGCTCCTCGCTCCTCGCCCGCGCCGCCTTCGTCGTCTCCGTGTGCGCCCTCGCGTACGGGACCGCGCTCGCCTACCTCGGGCGCCTCCCGATCTGGCTGCCCGACGTCCCCCTCCACGACAAGGCGCTCCACTTCTTCGGCTACGGGCTCGTCGCCGCGACCCTCGACGCCGCGCTCGGCCGCCGCGACTGCGGGCATCGGCCGCGGGTGCCGCTCGCCGCCGCCGCGATCCTCGCGCTGAGCGCGCTCGACGAGGTCGCGCAGTCGTTCAGCGCGACCCGCAGCGTGAGCCCGTTCGACTTCCTCGCGAACCTCCTCGGCGTCGTCCTCTTCGTGCGCCTCGGCCGCGCGGTCACGCGCGCGAGCTCGCCTCGCCGCCCCGCGTGAAGCTCGCCACGAGGGCGATCGGCGCCCACAGCGGGAAGAGCGCGGGGATGCAGCGCGCCGCCATCGCGAGCGCGCGCACGCCCGTCGCCGGGGTGCCGTCCCGCCGGACGATGACGACGCTGTGCGACCGGACGATGTCGTCGGGCTCCCACGCCTTCACCTCGAAGCGTCCGAACCAGTCGAACGTGCGCGCGAGCGCGGCGAGCGCCCGGCCCTTGAGGCGCGACGGATCGTAGCGGAGGCGCCGCGCCTTGTGGTCGTGGGTGACGAAGAGCGCGTACACGGCGAGGGTGAGCCAGGTGAAGATCTCGACCTTGCTCGTGATCTGGATGACGAGGTGGAACCACACCCCCCACCACAGCGCCACCACCCGCGCCCTCCGCGACCACAGGCCGACCGCGAGGAGGAGCTCGGTCATGATCGCGAGCTTGGCGGTGGCGCTCGAGACGTCGGCCCGCCCGACGAACGAGACTATCCCTTCCGGCACACCCTTGGCGATCGCCTGTCCGCCGTAGCGGCGGACGCGGTCGGCGAGCACGAGGCCGTTGCGCCAGTCGTCGTCGAGGAGCTTCGAGCCGCCCGACGCCACGTACACGAGCGACGCCTGGAGCTGGGCGAGGCGCGCGGCCCACAGCGGCCCCAGGCGCGCGTCGGCCGACGCCGCGGGCGCGGCGAGCACGTACGAGCGATCGCACGGGGTGAGGGAGAGGAGGAGCGCGTAGAGCGCGAGCGCGTAGCGGTTGTTGTGGTACTCGACGCGATCGCACAAGAGCACGTAGATCGCGAGGAGCGCGCTCGCGAGGAGCGCCGGCCGTGCCCGGTGCCCCACGAGCACCAGCACCGCGAGGAGGATCCGCCCCGCGGTGAGCACGGTGTACGCGGCCCGCGGCAAGACGAGGCGCTCGGGAAGAACCGGGAGGTGAAAACCGTCTCCGAAGTAGCCGTTCGTCATGAGCTCACGAGCCGACCCGAGCGAGTGCCAGAGGAGCAGCCCTCCGATGACGACCCGCACGAGCCCGAGCACGTACCCGTCGCCGGTCTCGCGCGCGAACCGCTGCAGGGTCGCCCTCACGTCAGCGCCTCCGGGGCGCGCTGACGAGCCGCACCTTCTCGCCCGGGCGGCCGTTCCTGCGCACGGTGAGCTCCACGACCAGCCGCCGGGTCTCGGCGTCGTCGGGGGTGTGGGCGGCGACGTCGTCCACCGCCGCCTGGAAGCGGGCGATCTGCGCCTTCGCGCCGTAGCTCGCGTGGATGACGGCGTCGAACGCCGACAGCTCCTTGCGGTGGACGCGGTCGCTCCACTTCAGCCGGTGGGGCACGCCGATGGCGTCCTTCGCCACCCACTCGCCGCCGGGCGCGTGCACCTCCACCGGGCCGTCGGGCCCGTCGACCTCGCGCAGGAGCCGCGGCTCGAGCTCCGAGGACTCACTGAACATCCGAAACCCGAACGCCGCGTCGGGCCGACGATCCGCGGTGAGCACGAGCGCCGCCTGCACGCCCACGAAGCACGCGGCGAAGGCGACGCGAGCGCGCGCGGGGAGCTCGGGGAACGGGTCGAACATGGCGAGGGCGCGAACAAACTTACAAAATCGGCCCTCCCGTGCCAGGATTCCCTCGTCGTGAGGTCGCAGTTTCCCCGCCCCCTCCGTTCGGCGCTGATTCTGGCGCTCGGCGCGGCCGCGCTGGGGACCGGCGCGACCGTCGTGGGGTGCAGCGACGCCGTCGCCAAGGCGCGGCCGGCCTCCGAGGTCGCCTCCGCGCCCGCGATCACCCGGCCTCCCACCGCCGTGGCCGCGACCGCGCCCCTCGCCGAGGTCGTGACGCCGCAGGCGGTGGTGCGCCCGCCGGGCATCGGCGCGCTCGAGAACCCGGCCGCCCTCCGCCGCTTCTACGAGGCGCTCGCGCGGCTCGAGGACGGCAAGGCCCAGGGCGACGTGAAGGTCGTGCACTTCGGCGACTCCCACACCGCCGCCGACTACGAGACGGGCGCGGTGCGCCGGTCGCTCCAGCAGAAGTTCGGCGACGGCGGGCGCGGCTTCGTCGCCCTCGGCCAGCCGTGGAAGAAGTACGTCCAGGACGGTGTGCGTACCGGGATGACGAAGGAGTGGCAGCCCGAGCGCGGCAAGCTCGTCGCGGGCAAGGTCGTCGGCGACGGCTGCTACGGCCTCGGCGGCGTCTGCCTCCTCACCCAGAAGAAGGGCGCGCGGGCGTGGACCGAGGTGAGCGCGCAGGCCTCGAAGGTCGAGGTCGCCTACCTCGAGCAGCCCGAGGGCGGCTCGTTCGACCTCTTCATCGACGGGAGCCGCACCATGCGGCTGTCGACGAAGGGCCAGGCGGTCTCGAGCGCCTTCAAGTCGGTGGACGTGCAGGAGGGCCCGCACAACGTCGAGGTCCGCACCGTGGGCGACGGCGACGTGCGCGTCTTCGGCGTCTCGCTCGACCGCACCCAGGCGGGCGTCGTGTACGACGCCCTCGGGATCAACGGCGCCCGGGCCTCGATCGCGCTGTCGTGGAACGAGCAGCACATGGCGGAGCAGCTCAAGCACCGCGCCCCCGACCTCGTGGTCCTCGCCTACGGCACCAACGAGTCGGGCGACGAGACCACCGCCCAGACGTACGAGCGCCAGATCGTCGACGTCCTCGGGCGCATCTCGCGGGCGGTGCCCAACTCGGCGTGCCTCCTCCTCGGGCCGCCCGATCGCGCCGTCGAGACCAAGGACGGCTGGATGACGTCGCCCAAGCTCGTCGAGGTGATGGCGGTGCAGCGCCGCGTCGCCGAGGCCGCCGGTTGTGCATACTACAGTCAATTCGACGCCATGGGCGGCGACGGCACCATCGCGAGCTGGGCGCTCGAGGACCCGCCGCGCGCCGGGAAAGACCGGGTGCACCTGTCGAAGGACGGCTACACCCAGCTCGGCACCACCTTCGCGTCGGACCTCCTCCGCGGCTACGCGAGCTACCGCGCCGAGCGCGGCAAGCCCGCCGTCGCCAACCGCTGAGCCGAGGCGGGCGAGCGCCGTGACCAGGTAGCGGCACCGTGAGCGATCTCGTCACCCTGCTCACCTACGCGTTCACGTGGCGCACCGCGCTCGCGGTCGTGCTCCTCGGCGCCGCCGCGTACACCTTCTTCGGGACGTCGAAGCGCGGGGTCGCGAGCCTGCTCCTCGTGGCCGCGCTCGCGGCGACGGTGATGCACGTGATGGCGAACGCGGCCGCGCACGACGAGGCGGCCGCGCTCTCGACCGACGACCAGGCGCAGTCGGTCGAGCGCCTCCGGTCGGCGCTCCGCTGCTGCGCGACGCCGGAGAAGGTCACGCCCCTCGAGCCCTTCGCCGCCGAGCAGTGCCTCGGGCACCTCTCGCGCGCCAAGGACGGCTACTGCCGCGACGACGCCTCGTGCCTCGCCGCCGCCCGCACCTGCGAGGCCCAGCGCGTGCTCCTCGAGGCACGCGCGAAGTCGCCGAGCTCCCTCGGGCGCTAGATTGGGGGCAGCTCTGATCTGTGAACGCGGGGGCCGTCACCCCAGGAAGGTGACGGCTCGCGACGTGACCCGCTTCGCGGCGTCGCGCGTGTACGCCACGCTCGTGTGGATGTAGTTGGTGCGCGGGCCGAGCGCGGTCGTCGGGACGAGGTCGTCGTCGAGCGAGTGGGTGATCGTGTCGCTGCCGGCCGTGTAGAAGTCCGGCGACGAGCTGTCGCTGAGCGTCGGCAGGCTCGCGGTCGTGCGCGGATCGTGCTGGTAGAACTCGGCGTCGAGGTGCACTTCGACGACCTCGCCGCCCTGCGCTGGGTGTTCGTGGTGCGGCCCGACGCGGCGCGCGAGGCGGGCGACGCGCGCTCGTTCGGCGCGGGCGTGTACATGTATAGCGCACGCACTGGCGAGGCCCACGGCGCGATGCGCGTCGACGCCCCCGCGTGCGCGGACGAAGCGACCGCCCCGGCCGAGGCCGACGCCCGGAGCCGGTGCCTCGACGGCGCGGGCCGCGCGGCCTTCGAGGCCGAGCTCGTTCGACAGATCCCGACCGCGCGGGCGCAGAGGTAGCGGCGCGCCTGAAGGCGCCCGTTCTACGCGCGCCGTCGATCGCGGGCGAAGACGAAGACCTCACCGTTCGCGTCGACGAGGACGAGTCGGTCGCGAGTGGGAACGTCGACGACCACCGGCCGCTCGAAGCCATCCCAGGTGAAGAGCTCCTCGCCCGTCTCCCAGTCGATGGCGACGACGCGGCTCGCGTCGAGAGCCGCGAGCGTCGACGGCGCAGTACATTTATGAAGGCCGCTCATCCCTCCCAACGCGAAGCGACGGAGGGAGCGACCGCGCTCCCCGAACACGACGACCTCCTCCCCACACGCTGCGGCGAAGCAGTCACCGCGGAGCGCGCACACCGCACTCGCTCGCTCCCCGGTGCCGTGTCGCGACTGTCCCGTGAGCACCTCGATCATGAAAGAGACCGAGCGAGCAGATCTCGTCGCGCGGGCGCAGCTCCACAGCTTTGTGCATCGCGTCGACTGCCAAGTCGAACTCGTGTTGCTCCCAGAGCAGCTCGCCGAGGTACAGCCAACCATTTCCGAACCAAGGGCACAGGGCGAGACCCGTTCGGTAGCATTCGAGAGCTTGCTCACCCTTGCCTTCGCGCTGGAGCACGAAGCCCCGCCGAAAGGCTTCGCGCGCCTCCTCTGGGATTGGACGCCTATTCGTCTTCAAAGTCTTCACGTGCCTTCGGCGTCTCGCTTCATTGTCGAACCGCTGTCGCGACTTCGTGTTGTCCGCGATCCTGTTGGGGCACCCCTGCTCCCGTGCATGCTGCTGGGTCGCCTCGATTGACTCGAGCTGATCTTGCACCTCAGCGAAACTACCCTTCCTACGCTTTCCCTTCTGCTTCTTGCGCTCTCCCTGCGCCTGCTCCAGACGCGTCGTTCTGGTCTCCGTCGACCCACTCGTGATGCACCCACGGGTCGGACTCGACTCGAAGGCCCAGCTGTGCGTCCACGTTGTCATCTCTTGCCGTGGCGAGCGCCGTCGAGCTTTCCCTGCATCTCGTCGATTAGTCGTTGGCGACCCAGAGCGTGGGCGATTTCGACGGCCCGCTGGTAGTGGACAATGGCTGTCTCCTGGTCCCCCAACTTGAGGAACGCGTCACCCGCATTTGCACGACCCACTATCTCCTCCCATTGACTGAGGGGTGGCGTCACAGACATCCGCAGGTACTCATCGGCGGCACATGCAGCCTCATCAAAGCTTCCGAGCTCGAGGGCGATGCTGGAGATCGTCGCCAGCGTCTCCAGAGAAGAGCGATTCCGCTTGCCCAGGTCGCGAGCAATCTGCGCGCTCTGACGCAACGCGACGAGAGAATCTTCGCGTGCTCCCAACTGCTCCAGAGCGAGACCCAGGAGCCGAAGTGTCTCAGCAACTCGCGGGCTCTGTTGGCCCACTTGCGAGAGCTCAATAGCGAGTGCTCGCTCCTGTAGGTGACGGGCTCTCTCAAGAGATTCTCGGTCCTTGGACAGAAGCACTAGAACCACTCCCTGCCAGGAGAGCGCCTCGGCAAGGGCCAGGGAGGCCGGCTCCCCTTCTTCCTCTGCGGCCTGCGCGGATAGCTCCAACACGTGCAGGGCTTCGGCGAATCGGCCCGCCCAGCGCAGCGTCTTTCCTTGGCGAAGCAGTTCCAGATAGTGGCTGGCCATGTCAGAATTGGTAGTTCGCGTCCATACAGTCGTCGTATGCCTTCTTCTTTGGGTCGTTCTCGTCGCACTCTTCCTCCCGATGGCCAGTTGCGTCGCGGCAGCACTTTGCCGTTTCGGCGAGAGTCAACCCAGCACATTGCGGGTAGAGCGGACTGGGTGGTGGCCCCGGGTCACCCGGCGTTCGGTAGGGGCTTACCCCCGGGCCACCCGCCGAGTCCGCACTCGGCATCGACCTACCAGCGGCAGCTGGGGCGACCACGGAGGCCGCAGGGCCGCCGCCCGAACCCGGCGAGCCCGGCTCGGGTGAGGAGAAGCCGTTCAGCGACGACGACAGCGCGACGGCTCCGACGGTGCCGGTGAGCCCGCCCAGGACGAGTGCCGCGCCACCGAGGGCTGCACCAGCAGTCGACGCACCGACACCGACGATGAAACCCGCTGGGTCGAAGCGACCGCTCGGGTCCATCCTTGAGACGGGATTCTGCGCCGGCCACCCCCAGAGGGTCGTCTTCGCGTCGTGGTACGCGAATTCGTCGATGGTGAGGAACGCCCCGAGCTGCGGGCTCCACTGCCGCGCGCGGACGTCGTAGAGGCCGCCCGCGACCTGGGAGTACCAGCGCCCCTTCCACCGGAGCGACTGCGTGACGGTCGCGGTGTCTTCCACGGTCTTGCCGAAGGCCGAGTAGCGGTATCCGCCGAGGTCACCTCCGCCGGGGGCGCGGAGGCGCCGCACGTTGCCGGCGAGGTCGGTCTCGAAGTAGGCGACGGTGCTGCCGCCGCGCTTCAGGCGCAGCGCGTCGTCGACGCCCGCGAAGAGGACCGTCTCGTCGACGGCGACCGCACCGCCGGCGCCCTCGTGGACGATGCCGACGCGGTTCGGACCCTCGTAGACGTAGAACTCCTCCACCGACCCCGCCGTGCGCGAGATGCGCCGGAGGTAGCCGTCGTGGCCGTACGTCTCCACCGGCGCCGGCACCGGCGGCTGCGCTTCGACGAGCTGCCCGCGGTCGCTCCACCGGAGCATCGTGCCGTTCAGCGAGGTCACTTTCCCGTCGACGTCGAGGTCGACCGCCTGACCTCCGAGGCTCGCCGCGATGCCCGCGGCGGCCGTGCCCGCGCCGTCGAGCCGGGGGCGCTCGTCCGCGAGGAGCACGTCGGCGTTCCGCAGCGGCAGAAGGGACCTCGTTACGTTGTCCGGTGTCGCTCCCATGCCTTCGCCATTCCGTCGGTGTCCGCAATCCAGTCGCGATACATCCGCCTCGTCTCATCCGGGCACTCAGCGCCCCGACCGACTTCATCCAGGAAGCGGGTAGCTTCAGCGATAGCCTCGGCGTACCGTCGGTCGTCGATCAGGGCATGGAACAGTCCTATCGAGCAGAGTTCGTCGCGTGGCCGCAGCTCAACGGCGTTTCGTAGGTACTCGGCCGCGAGACGGTACTCATGCTTCTCGAAGATGAGCCCTCCAAGGACGAACCAAGCCTTGCCCACCCAAGGAGACAATTCGAGCCCTCGGCGGAAGTACTCGACTGCCGCATCAACGTCACCTGCATCACGAAGCCGGAAACCCTCGTTGAACAAATCTCGAGCTTCAAGCGGAATTGGTCGTCTACTCACTCGTCGTCCTCGAGTTCGCTGGCGGTCGATACACTCTTGGTCGCGTTGCGGAAGCGTTGCCGGGTCTTGCTGGTTTCCTCAATCCTGTTCGGGCAGCCGTCCGCGCGGGCGCTCTGCTGGGCGTCTTCGATGGACTCGAGTTGGTCTTGCACCTCACTGAAGTTCTTGAACTTCCGCCGCCCCTTCTTCTTCTTGCGCTCCCCCTGTGCTTGGTCGATGCGTTTCGCTTCCTCCTCGTCCTCCTTGGCAATGCGGGCGTCCTTGTCCTTGTCCTCCTCCTCGTTCAGGAGGAGCGTGGGCCCTTTGAGATTCGAGAGCTGCGTGGCGGCGTGGAAGATGTACTGGCCGCCGTGTCCGGTGTACTTGGAGAGGTCGCCCAGCGTTGCCATCAAGGTGGCGCGCACGGCAGGATCGGTGATGGTCTGCACGACCGCTGTGGCCCCCAAGAGAGCGCCGACCGCGGCGAGCTCAGGGGCGCCGGCGAAGGCCTCCACCCAGCCGCGGCCCTTGGGGTCCATGCGGGAGACGGGATTCTGCGCGGGCCAACCCCAGAGGGTCGTCTTCGCGTCGTGGAAGGCGAATTCGTCGATGGTGAGGAACGCCCCGAGCTGCGGGCTCCACTGCCGCGCGCGGACGTCGTAGAGGCCGCCCGCGACCTGGGAGTACCAGCGCCCCTT
>JAEUKG010000719.1 GCA_016794325.1 Myxococcales bacterium
GTCCCGACCGAGATCGGCACGACGGGCGCGGTCTACGCCCCCGACAACTTCGACGGCACGTTCGTGGGGCCCGTCTCGGCGCGCGAGGCGCTCGCTGGGAGCCTCAACGTCCCCGCGGTGCGGCTCGCCGAGCGGGTGGGCGTGGCGGATCTCGTCGCCACGCTGTCCTCGGTGGGCCTGCGGATCGACGGCGGGGCCCAGCGCCACGGGCTCGCGCTCGCGCTCGGGAGCGCCGAGGTCTCGCCGCGCGAGCTCGCCGGCGCGTACGCGACGCTCGCCCGCGGCGGGCGCAGGGTGATCCCGCGGGATCGGCTGGGCGAGCGGGCCGGCGACGCGCCCTCGCTGGTCGACGCCACCGCCGCGGCGCTCGTGGCCGACGCGCTCTCCGACCCGCTCGCGCGGGTCAGGGGACTGCGGGCCCGCGGGCCGTTCGAGCTCCCGTTCCCCACCGCGGTGAAGACGGGGACGAGCACCGGCTTCCGCGACGCGTGGACCGCGGGGTTCACGGCGGAGCGCACGGTCGTGGTGTGGGTCGGCAACGCGAGCGGCGCGCCGACCGACCACCTCACCGGCGCGATGGGCGCGGGGCCGGTGTTCTTCGACGTCATGAAGCGCGCGATGTCGTCGGTCGGAGCTCGCAGGCCGCTGTACGACGCGTCGCTCGTCGAGGAGGCCGAGGTGTGCCCGCTCTCGGGGGAGCGCCCGGGGCCGGCGTGCGCCGACCACGTGCGGCGGGTGTTCGCGCGCGGGGGGAGCCCGCGAGAAACGTGCACGATGCACAGGCACGCGCGGGCCCTCTCGACCGCCGAGGCGGCGCGGCCGGGCGGCCCGCGGATCGCGTGCGATCCCGCGGGCGCGGGCCGCGTCGTCGTCTTGCCCGAGGCGTTCGGGCGCTTCCTCGCCGCGGCGCCGCCGGGCGCGCCCGGCCTCGATCCTCACGGGGCGCCGGCGTACCTCGCGTCGTCGGTGGCGGGGTGCAGCGACGCGGAGGGCGGGGAGCCGCGGGTGACGGTGGTGCGGCCTGCGCCCGGCGCGGTGGTGCGGGCGGAGGGCGGGCCGGCGGGGACGGACGTCGTGGAGGTCGTCGCGGAGACGCGCGGGCTCCCGGCGGGGACGCCGCTCGAGGTCGTGCTCGACGGGAAGGTGGTCGCGCGGATGCAGGGGACGTACGCGGCGCTCGTGCCCGTGTCGCTCGGGGATCACGACTTGGAGGTGCGGCCGGGGGATCCGCGGTCGCCGGCTCGGCTGGGGCGCGCGGCGATTCGCGTCCGATGAGGCGGGGCATCTCGACGACGACCCGTCATGACCGCACAGGTGAATGGGCTCGTCGGCGTGCGGCAGAGACCATCCAGTTCCCGTCACCGCGAGCCGATCCGCGCCTTGCCGTATCGACCCGGAGCCCGTCCCGGAGTAAACTGTGTTCTCGATGACGCACTCGGTGAAAGCCCGCGTGAAGAACGGCAGGCTCGTCCTCGACGAGCCCACGCATCTGCCCGAGGGCACCGAGGTGACGCTCGCGGTGACCGACGACGAGCCCGACAACGAGGAGCGTGCCCGGATCCTCGTGGCCGTCGAGCGGAGCATGGATCAGGTGAAGGCCGGCAAGCACGTCGATGCCGATGTGGTGATCGCACGCCTTCTCGCTCGCGGATGAAGATACGGCTCTCCGAGGACGCTGAGGAGCAGGCCGAGGTCTGTGACACGTGGTGGCGCGAGCACCGCAAGGACTCGCCGAACCTCTTCGCCCACGAGCTTGCCGCCACGAAGAACCAGCTCTCGAGCACGCCGAAGATCGGCGTCGCGCTCGCCGATCTCAGGACCGATCTCAGTGCGACGGCCACGAGAGGCCCCAAGCAGCGACGGATACACGCCGCGTGACCGTCGGAACATCGGCCGGTGGCGGTCAGCGCGCGGTGAGGCGGGTACGTCTCGCGCTGACCCGTCGTGACGCCTCGCCGCGGGCGTGCTCGGCAGCTCAGCGGACCACCGGCTCGGCGAGCACCTCGACCCGCCGGAGCCGGGGCACGGTCGGCGCCCTGCCCCCGCCGCACCACCGACGAACCGTCTCGAAGCACGCGCCGAGCTCCGTCGCGATCGCCATCCAGCTCGCGCCTTCGCGACGCCGCCGCTCGGCGTACACCACGATGCGCTGCCGAAGCTCGGGGGCGAAGCGCTTCCCGCGGGCGCGGCCGTGCCGCCGGAGGTCTCGTCGCAGATCGTCTGCTTCGTGCGTGCTCATGCGCGCACGCGAACACGGGGCCGCACCCTATGTCACGACGGGGCGCCGCGAGACGTTACGTCCGAACCTCACCCGCCTTCGCCCTTCGGGCTTCGCCCATCGTCCCGCGCCCTCCGCCCTTCGGCCTCCCGCGCCTCCGCGGGAGCCACCGCCGAAGGGGCGGAGGGCGAAGGCCGCGGTCGCCCGCGCGCCTTGGGCGCGCGGCGATTCGGGTGCGGTGAGGG
>JAEUKG010000780.1 GCA_016794325.1 Myxococcales bacterium
CCTTCATCTTGTCGGCGATCTGCTCGAGCATGGCGATTCTCCGCTTTCCCTGAGGTCGACGGTTGGGCGAGGCCCCGCGCGCCGACCTCGACGCGCGCGTGAGCCTGGGGTGGGAGGTGGAGTCAGGCGGCGTCGGCGGGCTGCTTCTCGAAGCCGCGATCGAAGGCGCGGAGCGCCACCGCCTCCGCGGCGTGGACCGCGAGGACGGGCTCGCTGCCCGCGAGGTCGGCGATGGTGCGCGCGACCCGCAACACCTTGGAGAAGGCGCGGGCCGACATCATCTGCTTCTCGGTGGATCGGACGAGCACGGCGCGCGCGGCGTCGTCGAGCTTCATCGTCGCCTCGAGCTCGGCCGCCGAGAGCACCGCGTTGTACCTCGCGCTGCACACGCCGCGCGCGTGCCGATCCGCCTGGCGCGCCCGCGCCTCGAGCACGCGGTCGCGCACGGCGGCGCTGGGCTCGCCGGTGCGCGAGATCTCGACGATCGAGGAGGGGTCGACGGGCGGCAGGACCACGTGGACGTCGATGCGGTCGAGGAGCGGCCCCGAGAGCCGGGCGCGGTACGCGCGCTTGCCCGGGTCGCTGCAGTTGCAGCGCAGCGAGTCGCCGAGGAAGCCGCACGGGCACGGGTTCGTGGCGGCCACCAGCATCGGCCTCGCGTAGAACGTCGCGGTGCCCCGGGCGCGGCTCACGGTGACGGTGCCCTCTTCGAGCGGCTGCCGCAGCGCCTCGAGCGCGCTCCGCTTCCACTCCGCGAGCTCGTCGAGGAACAGCACGCCCCGGTGAGCGAGGCTCACCTCGCCGGGGCGCGGGGGCTCGCCGCCGCCCACGAGGGCGATGTCGCTGGCGGTGTGGTGCGGGGCGCGGAACGGACGGTCGACCATGCGCTGGCGCGCGCCGCGGAGGAGGCCGGCGACGCTGTGGATCGTCATCACCTCGAGCGACTCGGCCGGCTCGAGCGGCGGGAGGATGCCGCCGACGCGACGCGCGAGCATGGTCTTGCCAGCCCCCGGCGGCCCGATCATCAGGATGTTGTGGCCTCCGGCCGCCGCGATCTCGAGCGCACGCCGCGCGGCCATCTGCCCGCGCACGTCGGCGAGATCTTCGGAGGAGGTCGGCGCCATCGCCGCGTCGGCGGGCCGCGCCCGCGCCAGCTCTTGCTCCCCGGAGAGGGCGCGCGCGAGCTCGGCGAGGTGCGACGCGACGAAGACGTCGATCCCGTCGACCAGCGCCGCCTCGGCCTCGTTCGCGACGGGGACGATGACCCGCGAGAAGCGGCGCCCCCGCGCGCCCATCGTGTACGGCAAGACGCCGCGCACGGGGTGGATCCCGCCCGAGAGCGAGAGCTCTCCGAGCAGCATCGTGCGGGCGAGCGCCTCGTGCGGGACGCGTCGGAGCGCGGCGAGCACCGCGACCGCGATCGCCACGTCGAAGGCGGAGCCGTATTTGCGGAGATCCGCGGGGGCGAGGTTGACGAGGACGCGGTACTCCGAGAGGTCCACTCCGACCTGCGCGAGCGCGCTCTTCACCCGGACGCGGCTCTCGCGCACCGCGATCTCGGCGAGGCCGACGAGGTCGAACGACGGGACGCCGCGCGACGCGTCGACCTCCACGCGGACGGGGAAGGCATCGAGACCATGGAGCGTGGCGCTGTAGGCGGCGGCGAGCATGCCGAGCCCCGTTGCGACGACCGTGCCGCGCCGAAAGCTCGAGAATCCCTGGGATCCGGGCCGACGTCGCCCTGGCCCGGCCACTTTGGAGGTGGCCCGGGCCACCCGCTCACGGCCCGCGCCCTAGGGCGACTTGGTCCAGCGCGCCTCTTTGTTGGCGAGGTCGCAGTCGGTGAAGCCGCGACAGTCGCGGGTCGTCGAGAGGCACCGGCGATCGGGGGCGACGATGCGCTCCTGATCGTCGGCGGGCTTCTGCGCGAGCTCGGCGCAGTTCTTCTCGATCGCGGCGTCGGACCAGTCGCCGGCGAACTGCTCGCGCGCGGTGGCGAGCATCTTCTCCTGGCCCTCGGTCTGGAAGCGCGCCGCGATGCCCTTCGGCCGATCGAGGCGCACGCGCAACGCCATGAGCCCCGGGACGAAGACGTCGGCGCACTCGCGCGTTCGCCGCATCGACGCCTTGCAGACGTCGACCGGCGTCGCGAGCCCCGGCGCCGGCGAGGACGCCGACGCCGGCGGCGGCGGGTCGCTCGCGGGGCCGCTCGCCTTCGGACCGCCGCACGCGACCGCGAGACCGCACGCCGCCACCATGGAGAAGAGCCCCGAAGGCGCCGCGGGGCGCCACGCTCCGTTCTTCATGTCCCAGGCATACCGAATCCGCGCCCGGCTGGGGAGGGAGCGCGCGGTCGAGGCGGCGGTCAACGCATCCCGCGGCAGAGCACACGCACGATCTCGCCGACGTGGCGCCGGTGGACCGCCGCGCTCGTGGCGTCGTACGCGGCGCCGGACGTGGCGCGGACGAGGAGCTGCGCCGCGGCCGCTGGCGTGAGGCCCGCGCGCGCCGGCTCGAGCGCGGAGCCCTCGATCGCGCCGGTGAGCAGCCGGAGGTACGCGCGATCGGCCCGCTCGACGACGCGGGCCGCGACCGCGTCCTGCGAGTCGACGAGCTCGGCGGCGTGGGGGGAGGCGTGCACGAGCTCCCAATACCGCGTGTGTTTGGCCGAGAGCATCGCCGCGAGGCGCTCCTCGACCGGCTCGGGCCCCGCCGCGGCCGCCTCGGCGTCGGCGTGGATGAGGCCCGCGACGTGCTCGACGACCGCGGTGAAGACGGCCTCCTTGTCGGCGAAGTAGGCGTACACCGTCGGCTTCGCGACCTTGGCCTCCGCCGCGAGGAGGTCGATCGACGTGCGCTTGTAGCCGTACCGACTGAAGAGGACCGTCGCCGCCGCGACGATGCGGCCTCTCTTGTCGTCGCTCCTCTTCTTGGCGCGGGCGCGAACCTCGTCCACGCAGCCGACGATACCACGCCCGTCGGGGACTTGACTAATTGAACCAATCATACATATTCAGTTCAATCATGACAGTGACCCACGCCCCCGTCCTCGTCACCGGAGCCGCCGGCTTCGTCGCGTCCCACGTCGTCTCGCTGCTCCTCGCGCGCGGCTACACCGTGCGGGGCACCGTGCGGTCGCTCGCGAAGGTGAAGGACCTGGCCCCGCTCCGGGCGCTCCCCGGCGCCGCCGAGCGGCTCGAGCTCGTGGAGGCGGACCTCTTGTCGGCCGCCGCCTTCGAGGCCGCCGCCGTCGGCTGCGAGATCGTCATCCACACCGCGAGCCCCTACACCCTGGACGCGAAGGACCCTCAGCGCGATCTCGTCGACCCGGCGGTCCAGGGCACCGAGAACGTCCTCGCGGCGTGCAAGAAGGCAGGCACCGTGCGGCGCGTGGTGCTGACGTCGTCGATGGCGGCCATCACCGACGAGCCCGAGGGCGACCGCGTCCTCCCCGAGAAGGACGGGAACACGCGGTCGCCGCTCGCGCGGAACCCGTACGACCTCTCGAA
>JAEUKG010000781.1 GCA_016794325.1 Myxococcales bacterium
CGGGCGCCGAGGTCGTCCTCGTGAATTGCGTGGATGTTGCACGTATCGAGCCCTACGTCGAGGCGCTCGCCGAGAGCGGGGGCCCGTTCGGCGTCTACGCCAACGCCGGGCTCGTCGGCGAGGCCGCGGCCTCGGCCTCGGACGAGCGACGCGCGGCCGTCGCTCGCGCGTTCGAGCGCGTCGCCGCTCGCGCCGCCGACCTCGGGGCGAGCGTCGTCGGCGCCTGCTGCGGCGCGCGGCCGTCGCACGTGAGGGCCATCGCCGAGATCGCCCTGCGGGCGCCCTCCGCGTCCGCTATGCTGGATCGCGGTGCGTAGGGGACTCATCGTCTTCGCCGGTCTCGCCTCGGTGGCGGTGGCTTGCCTCGGGCCGACGCAGGTCGACGTGCGGCTCTCGACCGACCTCGCGCCGCGCCCGCGCGTGCGCGTCGCCGTCTTCGCCGGCGCGCCGCCGCTGGTGGAGGGCCAGGGCGACGCCGTCGCCGAGATCGAGTGGACGGGCGCCTCCGAGATCGGCTCGCTCACCCTCGTCCCCAAGGGCGACCGCTCCGCGCCGCTCGCGGTCCGCGTGGTCATGACCACCAACGGGCGCGACCCGCGCGAGTGCACCGACAAAGACGCGGCCGGCTGCATCATCTCGCGCCGCGCGCTCGCGTTCGTCCCCCACACGTCGCTGTCTCTGCCGATCCGCCTCTCCGAGCGCTGCCTCGGCGTTCCGTGCTCTCCCGACACCACGTGCGCCCTGGGGACGTGCGTGTCGTCGACGGTCGCGTGCGACGCTGGCTCGTGCGTCCTGCCCGCGGAGCAGGGCACGCCGGTCGACGCCGGGGCCCCCGACGCGTTCGCGCCCGACGCGGAGGTCGAAGCCGGCGTCGACGCCTCGGTCCCGCCCGAGCTCGCCAACCTCGCCGCGGGCTCCGCGCACACGTGCCTCGTCCGCAGCGGCAAGCTCCGGTGCTGGGGCGACAACCGGTCCGGCCAGCTGGGGCTCGACGACACCAAGTCGCGGGGGGACGAGCCCAACGTGATCGCGACGCTGCCCCCCGTGGACCTCCGCGGAGGCACGCCGCGCGGGCTCGGCCTCGGTCGCGCCCACACCTGCGTCGCGATGACCGACGGCAAGGTCAAGTGCTGGGGCGACAACTCGCAGGGCCAGCTCGGCCTCGGCGACCGCGTGAACCGCGGAGACACCGCGGGATCCATGGCGTCGCTGCCGGCGGTGGATCTGGTCACCCCGGTGGCGCAGGTCGTCGCCGGCCGCGACCACACCTGCGTCCTCTTCATCGACGGCCGCGTGAAGTGCTGGGGCGACAACTCGGAGGGGCAGCTCGGCCTCGGCGATCTCCTCCCACGCGGGGCGAACCCCGTGTCCCTGCCGAAGCTCATCGCCTTGGTCGACCTGGGCCCCGGGCGCACCGCGCGCCTCCTCGCGGCGGGCGCCGCGTTCACGTGCGCGCTCCTCGACGACGGATCGGTGAAGTGTTGGGGCAGGAACGCCGACGGCCAGCTCGGGCAGGGGACGACGAAGCCCACCATCGGCGGCGCGCCCGGCGAGATGGGCGCGGCGCTGCCGCCCGTCGACCTCGGCGGGCCCGCAGGGCGCATCGCCGCCGGCGGTCATCACGTCTGCGCGCGGCTCGCCTCGGGCGGGATCAAGTGCTGGGGCGACAACTCGGAGGGGCAGCTGGGGCAGGGCGACACGAAGAGCCGCGGATCGGCGCCGGAAGACATGGGCGGCAACCTCCCGGAGCTCAAGCGCCCGTCGGGGACGCTCCTCGGCGCGTCGCTGGGGGAGCGCTTCGGCTGCCTCCTCTACGTCGCCGCGGGCGCGGTCCACTGCCTCGGCAGCGGCGCCGACGGCGCGCTCGGCACCGGCAATCTATCCCGACAAGATCAGGTCCCGCAGCAGGCGGTCGATCTCGGCCTCGTGGTCGCGGCGCCGGTGAGCGAGATCGCCGCCGGCGGGCGGCACGCCTGCGTGGTGGCGGGCGGGGTCGTGAAGTGTTGGGGGCGCAACGTCGAAGGCCAGCTCGGGCTCGGCGACGTGAACAACCGCGGCGACGAGGCCGGCGAGATGGGCCCGGCGCTCCCGAGCGTCCCTTTGCCCTGACTCGTGAGCTGGCCGACGCGGGGCGGCTCCCGCCGCGCCGCCACGGGAGGCTCGCGCGCCCCGGCCTGGAGGAGGCGTGGCTCTCTTGGCCCACCCCGCGTGCGCACGACGCCGTCGCGCCGAATTCCGCGTCCCGGGTCGAGCTCTGGGCGCCTCTTCAGAGCACGCCGGAGGCCGCGCGGTCGAGCAGGCCGTCGACCTCGCGGAAGAGCACCGCGTTGCCGTCCTGGACGTAGGAGGCGAGCGCCTTCTCGCACGACGGGATCTTCTCGACGAAATCGAGGACGGTCTTCGGATCCTCGAGCGACTCGGCGAACGAGCCGTAGCCGAGCTCCTCCAGGTAGCGCGCGTTCAGCACCTGCTCGAACTGGCGCTCGAGCGGCACCGCGAGCATCGGCTTGTGCAGGTAGACCGCCTCGCCCATGAGGGTGAAGCCGCCGCCGGCGATGACGCCGCGCGCGCTCGCGAGGTCGGAGATGAACTCGGTCTCGCTGAACGGTCGATAGGTGAGGTTCTCGTCGACCACGTCGGCGGTGATCGACCGCTTCATCCCGTAGATGCGGCAGGGCAGGCGCGTCTTCTTCAGCGTCTCGGCCAAGCCCTCGTTGCCCTCGGCGGTCTGGTACACGAGCAGGTGATCCCCCGACGACCGCTTCGCGGCGAGGATCTCGGGCCGGAGGATCGGCGGGACGAGCTTCGTCTTCGCCCTCCGCACCGGCGGGTAGAAGAAGGTCGTGATGAGGTACTCCTCGCAGAAGGGGAGCTTGGTCTTGATGAAGGCGCGGGTGAGCTCGAACTCGGCGCGGTAGCCCTCGAGCATGGCGTCGGAGTGGGTGCACCGGTTGATGATCTGCATGTTGTCGATCGAGATGATCGGGATGCGGTGCATCTGGCCGTACAGGTACGTCCACGACTCGAAATCGCTGATCACGACCTCGGGTTTGAACTCGCGGATGAGGTCGAAGTACGCTGCGATGTTCTTGGGCAGCCCCGTCGCGCCGGTGAGCACGTTCGACCACAACGTCTTGCCGAGGCGCACCCGGTTCTCGTCGT
>JAEUKG010000784.1 GCA_016794325.1 Myxococcales bacterium
GAGCCGAGAGAGCTCGTGCGCCTCGGCGGGCGCGACCTCGGCGAGGGGTGCGGCCGGGAGATCTCCGGCGAGCACCTTCGGGTCCACCCCCGCCTTGCCGGCGTGCTTGGGCGTCGCGACCGCGGGGACGTCGCCGGCGAGGCACTCGTAGAGCGTCACGCCGAGCGAGTAGAGATCGCTCGACGCCATCGGCGGCGCGGTCGTCTTGAGGCACACCGGGTCGACGTAGCCGACGGTGCCCTGGATCGGCGTGAGCGAGCTCCCGCCCTTCTCGAGCCTCGACGCCTTGGTGCCGATCGCGTCCACCCCGAGGTCGACCAGCGACCCGCGCTCCGAGCTCTCGGCCGCCTCGGACTGGTCGCCGAGCGACGCCGCGATGCCGAAGTTGAGGAGCTTGTAGGTCCCGCCGGTGACCATGATGTTCGACGGCTTGACGTTGCAGTGGACGACGCCGGCCTCGTGGGCGGCCGCGAGCGCGGCCGCGATCGCCGCGCCCACGTCGACCGCGAGCGCGACGCGTCGGGCGTCGCCCTTGGGCACGCTCGCGAGCTCCTTGTCGAAGCTGATGCCCTCGGCGAACTCCATGACGAGACCCATGAGGCCGCGCTTGGGATCGGTGGCGAGGGTGTGGAAGCGGATGACGTTCGGGTGCTGCACCCGGCACAGGGAGCGCGCCTCGTCCACGACCCGCGCTTGCCACCCGTCCTTCGCTTCGCCCGGCTTGTCGCCGACCTTGGGCTTCCCGATGTCGAAGACCTTGATCGCGACCTCGCGGAGGCCCTGCCCCGCGTGCTCCTCGACGGCGCGGACGACCGGCGCCGTCCCCTCCTTGTCGAGCAAGGCCGTGCAGCGGTAGGGGCCGAGGCGCCGGCTCTGCTCGGGGGCGGCCAAGAGCTCACGGATGGCGGGGGAGAAGGCGGACATAGGGCGAGGCTACGGGACGACAAAAGCCCTGTCCAATCCGCCTCACCCGGCGCTGCCGCGCGCCGCTCGCGCGAGTCAGAGCGAGCTCGGCGTGCCCGCGCTCTTGGAGAACACGGTGCCCGCGGGCGGGCTCGGCTTCGCGTAGACCGTCGGCGCGGACTTGGCCGACACCTTGGCGGGCGACGCCTCCTTGGCCGCCGCCTTCGCGGGCGCGGGCGCCTCGTCGGAGGCCCCCTTCGCCGCCACCTTGACGTCGGGCGCGGGAGCGGCCTCGGTCGCGGCGGGCGCGAGCTCCTTCGCGGTGGGCGCGGCCGCGGTGGCGGGCGCCGCGGGCGGCTTCACCTCCGCGACCGGATCCCGCGTCGCGCCCCCCGGCGACGCGTCCGCCGACCGACACCCGCTCGCCACCGCGACGGCGGCCGACAACGCGAGCAAGCACGACACCCCACGGACGCCACGGACGACGATCTCTTTCATGATGACCTCCTCGTTTCTCCCTCGTCGCGCCGACCCGCGAGAGTGTGACGCGAGGGGTGCTCCGCGGCGCGCCGGAGGGCGGAGGCGTCGACGACGTCGTCGATGCCGCTCGCGCGAGCGAGCTCATCGTCGTGCGTCGCGATCACGAGGCCCCCCGGCCACGCCCGCAGCGCCTCGAAGAGCGCGCGCTGACCGAAGAGATCGAGCCCGAAGGTGGGCTCGTCGAGCACGAGGGTCTCGACGCGCGGCCGACGCTGGAAGAGCACGACGAGCGCGGCGCGGACCCGCTCCCCTGGGCTCAGGGAGCGCATCGGCCGCTCGGCGAGCGCGAGGGGCAGCCGATGCGCGACCACCCGCTCCGCCGCGCTCGCGAGCGACAGCTCCGGGTCCGCATCGCGGAGGATCTCGAGGAGCGATCCGTCGACATGGAACGCGCGCGCCGCCTGGTCGACGTGACCGACGGCGCCGAGCGGAGGGCCCACTTCGCCGCGCATCATCCGCCCGAGGAGGGTCGTCTTGCCGCTGCCGTTCGGCCCGACCACGAGCGTCCGCGGCCGCGGGGCGCGCGGGCCGTCGCCCGGCGCGTGCAGCACCAGGGGGAGCTCCACCGCGAGCCCTCGCCGCGCGGCGAGCCCGAGGGCGCGTCGCGCGGAGATCCGCTCCTCGCGCAGCCGCGCGAGCTTGCCGTGCGACACCTGCGCCTGCCCGCGCTTCTCGTTGAGGCGACCGCGGGGCGTCCCTCGATCGAGCTCTCGGCATCTGCCGTAGAGCTTCTTGCGCGCCTTGCGGCGGGCGACGTGGAGGGTGTGCTCCTCCTCGTCCGCGAGGCGCGCGAGCTCGGCGGCGTAGCGCGCCTCGCCCTCGACGCGCTCACGCTCCGCCTCCGCGTCGAGCTCGTCGAGCGAGCCGACGAACGCGCGACATCCCGCCTCGCGGATCCAGAAGAACGCGCCGAAGTCGGCCAGGAGTCGGCGGTCGTGCGAGGCGACCACGGCGGCGCCGCGGAAGCCGCGCAAGAACGCCCGCAGCCACGCGACGCCGTCGGCGTCGAGCTCGGCGGTGGGCTCGTCGAGGAGCAGCACGTCCGCCCCCGACCACGCCGCCTCGAGGAGGCGGGCGCGCCGGACCTCCCCGCCGCCCAAGCCGGGCGCGGTCGGCAAGAGCTGAGGGACGTGGTGCACGGCGCCGCCGCGGCGGTAGCCGGCGATCTCGCCGCTCGCGAGCGCCTCGAGCAGCAGCGTCTTTCCGACGCCGTTGCGCCCGACGAGGGCCACGCGCTCGGCGCCGAGCGAGAGCGAGAGGCTCTGGACCAGGACCCGACCGCTGGGAGACTCGATCCTCCCGCCGCGGACTTCGAGGAGGCTCCTCATGCGCGCACCCTCGCCTTCCCGCGCAGCGCCGCGAGCGCAGCCTCCGGCCCCGTCACCGTGAGCCACACCCCGCGCTCGTCGGCGCGACTCTCGAGGACGCGGCACGTCGAGTACACCTGCGCCATCGCGCGGGCGTCGGCGTACGGGACGCGCACGGTGAGCGTGGCCTCGTCCGCCCGCGCCCTCGCGACGACCGCGCGCGCGAGCTCCGCCGTCTGCGTCGGGTCCCGGCTCGAGACGAGCGACCACGGATGGCCGCCGCTCGCCGCGTCGAGGACTCGCCGGCTCGGCGGGATCTGCAGGCGATCGGCCTTGTTCCACACGTAGAGCCGAGGGACGGCGGCGGCGCCGAGCTCCGTGAGCACCCGATCGGTCGTCGCGACGTGGAGATCCCGCTCGGGATCCGACACGTCGACGACGATCACGAGCAAGTGCGCCGCGGTCACCTCCGCGAGCGTGGAGGCGAAGCTCGTGAGCAGCCGCTCCGGGAGCCGCCGGATGAAGCCGACGGTGTCGGAGACGACGACCGCGCCGCCGTGGCGCGTGAGGCAGCGCGACGTGGTGTCGAGCGTCTCGAACGGCGCGTCGCGCGCCGAGAGCTCCGCGCCGGTGAGCGCGTTCATCAGCGACGTCTTTCCGGCGTTGGTGTAGCCGACGAGGGCGACGCGCCGGAGGTCGGCCCGCCCGCCGCGCTGCGTCTCCGCGCTCGTCGCGAGGCTCGCGACGACCTCCTCGAGGTGCGCGATCCGGCCATCGAGCTTCCGGGCGAGGAGCTCGGAGGCCGTCTCGCCCGGCCCCCGAGCGCGCGCCATGCCGCCCGTCTGCTGATCCATCGACAGTCCGACGCCGCGGATGCGCGGCCGGAGGTACCGGAGCTGGGCGATCTCCACCTGGGCCCGCGCCCTCCGGGTGCGCGCGTGCCGGAGGAAGACGTTCAGGATCACCGCCTCGCGGTCGCACACCGCCATGTCGATCTCGTCTTCGAGGTTGCGCGCCTGCGAGGGCGACAGCTCGCGGTCGAGGACGAGCATGTTGGCGCCGGCCGCCCGCGCGCGCTCGGCGACGGCGAGGGCGGCGCCCTTGCCGAGGAGCGTCCGGGCCGAGGGCGCTCGGACCGGGAGGCTCTCGCAGCCGACGACGGCGTCGCCCTGGTGGGTGACGAGCTTCACGATCTCGTCGAGCTGCGCGGCGCGCGCCCGCGGGTCGTCGCCCTCGGGGATCGAGACGACGTAGTCGGCGTTGTCGGCGCGCGACGCGAGGAGGCGCCGCGGATCGCGGCCCTCGAAGCGGAGGGTCAGGGCCTCGAGGCGGCCCTCGTCGGCGAGCGGAGCTTCGGCGTGCTCCGCGACGGAGGTCGAATGGAATCTCATGATGTTCTCCTGCCGCGCGCGCGAGGGCGCGCGATGCCGCGAGCGAGCCGCGGCGATGCGGGTTCGAAGGTGGCGAGCAGCGGGGCTGCCCGGCGGCACTCTCAGACGAAGGAGAACAGGCGCATCGGACCGAGGAGGAAGATGACACTCCGCGCGGGGATGTCAAGGCGACGCGGCGTCACGGCTTCGCGGAGGCGCGCCGCTCGACGTCGGGATCCGACGCCGCGTCTTCGTCGGCCAGGGACGCCTCGGCCTCGGCGTCGGCCGCGATCCGCGCGCGCCCCGGCGCGACGCGCCGCGCGCGCGCCTCCTCGATCGCGCGCGCGATCGCCTCGGGCTCCTTGCACACCAGGATCAGCTTCGAGCCGCCCGCGCGCTCGACGTGGACGGCCCGGGCGTTGTCGCCCCAGAGGGTGTACACCGTCGTGCCGTCGAGCTGCTTGCGCACGCCCATTCCCATGCGGTTCGTCCCGCTCGGCGCCACCCGCACCGACGTGATCTCGCCGATGGGGATCCGCGGCCCCGCGAAGCCGAGCTGCACGTGGAGCTCGCCCTCGGAGACCGCGACGCGCGCGGTGGCGAACGTGACCATCACGAGCGCCATCACCGCGGAGAACGCGAGCGCGCCGCCCGCGATCCCGAGGGCGGACTGGATCTGCCCGCTGACGGCGGCCGCCGCCGCGAACGCGAGCCCGAGGACGAGCGGCAGACCCATCACCAGGCCGATGGCCCAGCGCGGCGACGTGACCTTCCGTCGGAGGAGGACCGCGCCCACCCCCGGCATGTGCTCGCGCTCGTACGCGTCGGCCATCGCCCGAGCGTACGCGACCCGTCCTCGCGCCACACGCGCCCGATTCCGCCGCGCTTTCGACGACTTGCAAGAAAAGCGACGGCGCGCGCGCGCGGCCCGCATCGTTTCGCGCGGCTCGAACGTGTTCGGCGCAGGGGGGCGAGGAGAGAGCGAGATGAGCGACGTGGGACGAGGGACCAAAGACCGACCGTGGAAGCTTTCGACGCCGCCGGGCACCTCCGACTTCGAGGCGTACCGTGACGACGACGCCTCGCCGCCCGCCCTCGTGGTGCAGGTGGGCAAGACGCAGCTGCGCTACCACGCGCGCGCGATCGAGGACCTCGCGGCGATGCTGGCCGAGCGCGGCGACTGGGTGCCGCTGGGCGGCGCCGACGAGCAGAAGCCGGCGGCGGAGGGATCGGTCGAGGCCTGGGCGCGCTCCGCCGACAACCCGGTGAAGGGGTGGTACGGCCTCAAGAAGGGCCTCCGCGGCCGCTTCGCGGTGTACGTGCCGCCCGTGCTCGAGGCGCTGGGGCTCGTCGAGCTCGAGCACCTGCCGAAGAACAACCGAGTCCGGGCGAAGGCCCGCAAGAAGTGAGGGAGTCATGGACGTGATGGTCCGCTACCGGGTCAAGAAGGAGCACGTCGCCGACAACGAGCGCGCGATCCGCGAGGTCTTCGCCGCGCTCGACCGCGAGCGGCCGGCCGGCCTCCGCTACGCGTCGTACAAGCTCGACGACGGCGTCAGCTTCGTGCACGTGGCGCGGGTGGACGCCGAACGCGGCCCGAATCCCTTGCTGTCGCTCGCCGCGTTCGCCGATTTCCTCCGCGGGCTCCGCGATCGCTGCGAGGAACCCCCGGTCACGCTCACCCTCTCGCCGGTCGGGAGCTACGTCACGCCCTGAGCAGCCGGCGCGCGTTTCGCTGGTAGCCTCGGGGCATGCACGAGCTCGACCTCGATCCGGACGTCGTGAGCGCCGCGTGGGACGCCGTCTTGCGGCACGTCGACGCGCGCGCTCGCTCGCTCCGCGAGGCGCCTGTCGTCCCGAGCGTCGTCCCCGACGTGGAGCGCGACCTCGAGCGCCCGCGCGACCCCGTGGCCGTCGTCGAGCGCGCCGCAGAGGCGCTCGCGGCGGGCGTCGTGCCGCCGGGGCACCCGCGCTACTTCGGCCTCTTCAACCCGGCGCCCGCGGCGCTCTCGGTGATCGCCGACGCGCTCGTCGCGGCCGAGAA
>JAEUKG010000787.1 GCA_016794325.1 Myxococcales bacterium
GAACGGCCGCTGACCGGCTCGAGCCGAGCGAGCGCTGGCGATCGGGTTCACCCGAGCGCCAGCGTTCGGGTCGACCGATCACTCGCAGGCGCCGGTGCCGTCCGGACCCGCGTGCTCGCAGTGCGTGTCGGGGTCGGCCGCCGCCGGAGCGCCGCCGTGGTAGATGCGGCAGTAGAGCGTGTCGCCGGAGGTGTCCGCCGGGTTGCCGACGGTGAACGTCTTGCACTTGTCGAGGCAGTCCTGCCGGGTCGCGTACTGGGCGTTGCCCGCCTTGCAGTTGGCCTCGAGCTGGTTGCAGTACTGGTTGCAGAGCGCGCTCGCGCCCGAGTCGCCGCCCGCGTCGCCCGAGCTGGACCCGGAGCTCGACGAGCTCGAGCCGCCCGACGAAGACCCGCCCGACGAAGACCCGCCCGACGAAGACCCGCCCGACGAAGACGACGACGACGACGAGCTGCCGTCGGTGCCGGCGTCGGTCTTCGGCGCGGGCGCCGGATCGCTCGAGCTGCACGCGAGGAAGGTCCCGACGACGAGAATGGAGAAGGAGGTGGTGAAGAGGAGAGTCTTTCGCATGCACGGAGCGTAGCCGAGCTTGGCCGTCCGCCGAAGAAATGTGTTCGGGCCTCCTCAGCGCCGGGCAAGCCCGAGGAGGAGGTACGCGAAGAGGATGGCGAGCGGCGCCGACACCAACAAAACCAGCCGAGCGGTCGACCGTTCGCGGCGCTTGTTCTCGAGCGCGCGACGCGCGGCGGCGCGCGAGCGGTGCTCGAGGATCTCCCGTGCGATCGCGGCTCGCTCGTCCTCCGAGAGCTCGCTCGGGCCTGCGCCCGTCGTCCGGTACGGATCGCTCATTTCCAAGCCGTCATTCTAGCCCCGAGCGCCCCCCGGAGCCGCAGGAACGCGCGCACCCGCCATGCTACATTGGAGCCGATGCATCTTCGAACGGGGTTCGGCTTCGCGGTCGTCGGGGTTGTCGCAGTCGGGGTCGCGTGCTCGTCGCCGTCCCCCGATCCCGCCCCTCCCGCGGCGGCGCTGGACGGCGGCGCAGCTCCGGGGTCCGACGCGGGGACGACGACGCCCCCTCCCAAGAAGGACGCCGGCGGCGCCGACGCCGGCAGCTGCCTCGCCGACGCGAAGCCGGGTGAGCTCTACGCGCTGTCCTCCAAGTCGCTGGCGACGGAGGAGGACGTGCCGATGTGCACGTTCAAGGGCAAGGTGCTCCTCATCGTGAACACCGCGTCGTTCTGCACGTACACCCCGCAATACGAAGGGCTGCAGACGATCTACGACACCTACAAGGCCCGGGGGTTCGAGGTCCTCGGCTTCCCCTCGAAGACGTTCGCGCAAGAGTCCGACACCGACGAGGAGGTGGCGACCTTCTGCTCGAAGACCTACGCGGTGAAGTTCCCGATGTTCCACATCCAGGACGTGAACGGGCCGCAGGAGAGCCCGATCTACACCTGGCTCAAGTCGCAGCGCGGCTTCGAGGGCGACATCGCGTGGAACTTCGAGAAGTTCCTCGTCTCGCGCCGAGGCCAGGTCGTCGCGCGCTGGGACAGCAGCGTCACCCCGGAGTCGGCCACGATCACCCAAGCGGTCGACGCCGAGCTCGCCAAGCAGCCGTGACCGCCGCCGCGACTCGCCGGCTCCGTCGCGAGAGCCCCTTCGACCCGTCGGTGTTCTCGCTCCCG
>JAEUKG010000795.1 GCA_016794325.1 Myxococcales bacterium
GTGGCCGAGCTCGGCGCCGGCACCGGCCGCATGACCGTGCAGTATGCACGCGACGTCGCCGGCGTCGTCGCCCTCGACTTCTCCTTCGAGTCGCTGCTCGTCCTCCGCGATCGGCTCGACGCGAGCCTGCGCGACAAGGTGGTGCTCGTCCAAGCCGATCTCTGCCACCTCCCCCTCGCCGACGGCGCGTTCCACAAGGTCGCGTCCTTCCAGGTGCTCGAGCACGTCCCGACGCCCACCGCGCGGGCGACGGCGCTCCGGGAGGCGCGGCGGGTCATCCGCCGCAGCGGGCGCTTCGTCGCCAGCGTCTACAACTGGTCGCGATCCAAGCAACGGCGGGCCGCGCGCGGCGTGGGCGACAACTCGCGGAAGGAGGGCTTCCACGCGACGACGCCCCCCATCTACTACTACAACTTCGAGGCCCCGGAGCTGCACGGCCTCCTCGCCGACGCCGGCTTCGGGCGCGCGTCGCTCCGCGGACTCTACCTCGAGCTGTGGTGGCTCCTCGCGCTCGGCGAGGTCGGCCTCCCGCTCCACGAGCGCTGGGGCGACAGCGATCGCGGCCGTGATCACGGGCACCTCCTTCTCGCCGTCGCCGATCCGAGCGACTGATCGTCAGTTCGGCCGGCACACCGCGCCTGCGCAGCGGTAGCCGTCGCGGCACCGGGCGCCGGTGTCGCACGTCACGGTGAGGTAGGCCTTCTCGTCGGGATCGACCACGACGCGGGCGGGGTCGGCGGCCATGGCGACGCGGGCCGCGCCGCGCTTGCCGCGCACCGGCACCTTCACGCGGCGGGTCTCGGCGCCGGCGCCGAGCTCGACCTCGACCTCGAGATCGAAGGCGCCCTTGGCCTGCACCTCGTCGACGGTCACCTCGATCGTCTGCGCGTCGACCCGCTTGGTCGTCGCGCGGACCTCGGGGTGGCCCTCGCCGAAGATCCACTGGGCGAAGAAGCCGGAGAGATCTTCGCCCGCGGCCGCGCTCGCCTCGCGCTCGAAGTCCGCCGTCGTCACGTGGCCGAAGCGGTGGGCGGTGAACCAGCGAGCGAGGAACGCGGTGAAGCGCTCGCGGCCCACGCGCTCCTCGAGCATGCGGAGGACGAACGCGCCCTTCTCGTACACGACGTCGTCGAAGAACCCGAGGACGTCGCGCTCCGGGTCGGCGGGGCGCACGGGGTGGAGGGACGCGGCCTCGGCCGAGAGCGCCGACGCGAGCGTCTTTCGCCACAGCGCGCGCGAGGCCTCGGCGCCGTCGTGCGACTCGACGAAGCGCCGGGTGAGGTACTCGGTGAAGCCCTCCGAGAGCCAGAAGTCGTTCCAGCTCGAGAAGCGCACCGAGTTGCCGCTCCAGTGGTGGGCGAGCTCGTGGAACGCGACGAGGCGCGCCTCCTCGCGGGCCGACTTGGGGAACAGCGTCTCGTCCATCCCCACGCAGGTGGCGTTCTCCATGCCGCCGCCGTACATGGGCATCTCGAGGTAGCGCATGTCCTTGCCCCACACGAACGGACCGAACGTCTTCGTGTAGTAGTCCAGGGCGGCGGGGACGTCGCCGTAGATGCCGGGCGAGCCGTCGGCGTCGCGATCGTAGGTGTAGGCCGAGACGGTGACGTCGCCCGCGCGCGACTCGTGCACCTTCCACCCGTCGAACGCGGCGAGGAAGATGTCGTACGGGGGCATCGGGGTGAGCGCCTGGTACCGCGACGTGCGGGTGCCGTCGCCGTTGTCGACGACCGACTCGCGCCGGCCGTTCGACACCACCTCGAGACCGGCGGGGAACGTCGCCTTC
>JAEUKG010000821.1 GCA_016794325.1 Myxococcales bacterium
ATCCCCGGCGACGGCGTCAACTCCTGGTCTTGGCGCTCCACCCAGCCCGGCCAGAAGCACAAGGTCTTCCGCGCCAAGGTCGGCGGCGCTCCCGGCGGCGGCGGCGAGCCCGACGTCAGCGGCGCCGTCGTCCCCGGCGACGTCGTCAATGATGGCCCCGTGGTCCAGTGGGAGTACGTCGGCGACGCGCCCACCTTCGGCAGCCTCGTCCTCGGCGTCACGGTCTCCGGAACCGATCCCGACGGCGTCTCCGTCCTCCTCACCGACGACGTCGAGCGCGAGCTCTCCTTCGCCGACGGCAGGGCCTACTCCCTCCGCGTCTCCGTCCTCGGACGCGACCGCGGCGCCCCCGCCACCGTCGGCCGCCACGTCTACGAGCTCCTCGTCACCGCGAACGGCGCCCTCGCCATCGTCGACCCCGCTCCCCCGCCCGCCCCAATCGTCGGCGCCGGCACCCTCCCCGCCGGCTGGGCCATCGCCCTCAGCACCGTCGGCCTCGCCCTCCGCATCTCTTGCACCGGCGCTGTCGGCGCCGTCGTCGACTTCACCGCCCGCGTCGAGGTCACCCCCCTCGCCGCCCTCGCCTGAGTCTCGGCCGTTCACTCTCGAGAGTGAGCGACCCGACGCGCTTTGCGGGAAGCGTGACGGCGACGCGAAGGGCGACGCGCGGAGGGAGCAGCGCGAAGGGCGACGCGCGAAGAGGTAGGAGCTTCGTGGCCCTCGACCGCCGGGCGGGGCTGGGCTATTCGTCGGGCCATGCCCTGGCCCACACGAAAGCGCGGCGGCCTCGACGCTCACGAGAAGACCAGCCTCGGCAAGGGCGTCTTCCGCAAGTGTGACGGCTGCGGGGAGACCCTCACCGCGGAGGCGCTGCACGAGACCTTCGAGGTGTGCCCCCAGTGCGGCCAGCACCACAAGCTCTCGGCCGCCCGCTGGCGCGATCTCATCCTCGACGACGGCAAGCTCGAGGTGTGGGACGCCGGCCTCGAGCCCACCGACCCGCTGTCGTTCGCCGACGGCAAGCCCTACCCCGACCGCGTCGCGGCCTCGCAGCGATCGTCGAAGGCCAAAGAGGCGATCGAGATCGGCGCCGGATCGATCAACGGAGTGCGGGTTGCATACGGCGCGTTCTTGTTCTCGTTCATGGGCGGGTCGATGGGCTCGGTCGTCGGCGAGAAGGTGACGCGCCTCTTCGAGCGCGGCGCCGCGCAGAGGCTCCCGGTCGTGCTCCTCCAGGCGTCGGGCGGCGCCCGCATGCAGGAGGGCATCCTGTCGCTCATGCAGATGGCGAAGACGGTGGCCGCGCGGGAGCGGCTCCGCGACGCCGGCGTGCCGTTCGTCAGCGTGCTCCTGCACCCGACGACCGGGGGCGTCGCCGCGAGCTTCGCGTTCCTCGGCGACGTGAACGTCGCCGAGCCCGGGGCGCTCATCGGCTTCGCTGGGCCGCGCGTCATCGAGACCACGATCCGCCAGAAGCTCCCCGAGGGCTTCCAGCGCAGCGAGTTCTTGCTCGATCACGGGATGATCGACCGCATCACCAGCCGCCTCGAGATGAAGCAGGAGCTCGGCCTCTTGCTCGGGCATCTCGTGCTCACGACCCCGCTCCGCGCGCGCTCGAGCCGCCGCCTGCCCGAGGTCGACGACTGAGCGAGCTCGCGCGCCGCCTCGCCGAGCTCTACGCCCGCGCGCCCCTCGGCATGCGGCTCGGCACCCGCGCGATGCGCGCCGCGTGCGCGCGGGCCGGCGATCCCCAAGACGCGCTGCGCGTCGTTCACGTCGCGGGCACGAACGGCAAGGGCTCGGTGTCGGCGATGGTCGAGGCCGCGGGCCGCGCCGCCGGGCTCCGCACCGGGCTCTACACCTCCCCCCACCTGTGCCGCTTCGCCGAGCGGATCCGGGTCGACGGCGAGCCCGAGGGCGACGACGCGCTCGCGAGCTACCTCGGCCGCGCGCTCGCCGAGGCCGAGCTCTCCTTCTTCGAGGTGGCCACCCTCGCCGCGCTCCTCGCCTTCCGCGACCGCGGGGTGGAGCTCGCCGTGCTCGAGGTCGGGATCGGGGGGCGGCTCGACGCCACCAACGTCGTTGCCCGACCTGCCGCGTCGGCGATCACCCGCGTCGCCCTCGATCACACCGACAAGCTCGGCCGGACCACCCGCGAGATCGCGTGGGAGAAGGCGCACGTCGCGAAGCCCGGCGCGCCGCTGGTGCTCGGCCCGCTCGACCCGGACGCGCTCGGGGCCGCGCGTCGCGTCGCCGAGGAGCGCGGCGCCCGCGTGGTCCTCGCGATGGACGACGGCGACGCAGCGCGCTTCGCCGCGGCAGCCTCCCTCGCCCTCGCCGGGGATTTCCAGCGCGACAACGCTCGGGTCGCCCACGTCCTCTGCGCGGCCGCCGGGCTCCCCCGCGACGCGTCGGAGCGCGGCATCGCCGCGGCCACGTGGCCCGGGCGCCTCGAGGCCATCGACACCGCCGAGGGCCGGTGGCTCCTCGACGGCGCCCACAACCCCGACGGCGCCGCCGCACTAGCGCGAGCGCTCGCCCACGCCCCGCCCGCGGCCCTGGTCTTCGGGGCGCTCGCCGACAAGCCCGCGCTCGCGATGCTCGACCTCGTCGCGCCGCTCACCTCACATCGCGTGTATGTTGCACCCCACGGCCGCCCGCCCACACCCCCGGCCATCCTCGCGGCTCGACACCCGGGCGCCATCGCCGACGACCTGCCTCGAGCGCTGGCGACGGCCCGCGCGGCCGCGGGGCGCGGCGTCGTCCTCGTGTGCGGCTCGCTCTTCCTCGTCGGTGACGCGCGCTGTCGGCTGCTGGGGCTCGCATCCGACCCC
>JAEUKG010000860.1 GCA_016794325.1 Myxococcales bacterium
CTGCCGCGTCTTGTCGAGCTCGCGCACGAGCTCGGCGTCGGCCTCGAGCCAGCCGACCCGCAGCGCGGCGAGCCCGAGCTTGCTCACCGTCCGGAGGATCGCCACGTTGGGGTGCTCGGCCCGGAGCCGACGGAGCGACCCCCCGGAGTAGTCCGCGTAGGCCTCGTCGACGACGACGACCGCGTCTCGGGCGGCGCGGGCGAGCGCCGTCAGCCGCGCCTCCGTCATGGCGTTGCCCGTCGGGTTGTTGGGCGTGGCGACGAAGACGAGGTTTGGCGTCATCATCTCGATCGCCATCGTCATCGCGCGCTCGTCGAGATCCCACGCCGCGTCGAGGGGGACCTCGACGCACTTCTGGCCGTGGCCTTGCGCCGTGATCTTGTACATCACGAACGTCGGCGACGGCGCGAGGACCACCGCCTGCGGGCTCCGGCCTCGAGGGCGCGCGAGCGCGTTGACGAGCAGCGCGATCACCTCGTCGGAGCCGGCCCCGCACAGGATCTCGTCCGGCCGCGCGCCGCCGCGCGCCCCGATGGCCGCCTTGAGCTCGGCCGCCGTCGGATCGGGGTAGCGCTCGAGCGGCACGCGCGCGATCGCGGCGAGGATGGCCTCGCGCGCCGCCGGCGACGCCATCGGCGGGGCCTCGTTGGCGTCGAGCTTCACGCGGATCCCGGCGGGGACCTCGGGCACGTACGCCTTCAGCCCCTCGAGCTCGGGTCGCAGCGCCGCCGCCCAGGGGCGGCCCACCGCCGGATCAGCGTCCTCGGAAGTCTCCGCCATCGCCGAGCTCCGTCGTGCTCACGTCTTGGGCCGACTCGCGCGCCTCGTGGATGTGGGAGGCCTCCGCCTGGCGGAGCCGCTCGGCGATCTCGATGAGGCGCCGCTCGACCCGCCCGAAGACGCTCGACGCCGGGAACCGGCCGCGGACGTCCCGCTCGCCGGCCGGCACGTCGGTGAGGATCTCGATCCCCTGGGCCACGTTGTCGACGGCGTACAGGTGGAACTCCCCCTTTCGCACCGCCTCCGCCACGTCCTCGCGGAGAACGAGGTGCGCGAGGTTCGCCTTCGGCATGAGCACGCCCTGGGCGCCGGTGAGGCCCCGCGCCTTGCACAGATCGAAGAAGCCCTCGATCTTGGCGCACACGCCGCCGATCGCCTGCATCTCGCCGAGCTGATTCACGCTCCCCGTCACCGCCACGCCTTGGTCGATCGGCACGTCGGCGAGCGCGGAGAGCACGCCGAAGAGCTCGGCCGACGACGCGCTGTCGCCGTCGATCTCCCCGTAGCTCTGCTCGAACGCGATCTGCGCGCGCAGGCTGAGCGGCCGCTCTTGCCCGAACATGCGCGAGAGGTAGCCTCGAACGATCGCGAGGCCCTTCGTGTGGATCGCGCCGCCGAGCTGGGCCTCGCGCTCCACGTCGACGATGCCCTCGCGGCCGAGCGCGACGACGGCGGTGATGCGCATCGGCTGGCCGAACTCCACGTCGCCCGCGCTGTAGACCGACAGCCCGTTGAGCACGCCGACGCGCCACCCGCCGGTGTCGAGGGCGACCTCGCCGCGCACCGTCATCTCCCGCACCTGGCGCTCGGCGGCGCCGGCGCGATCGCGCCGCTCCTGCCACGCGATCTCGACCTCGTCGCGCGTCACCATCGTGCGCGAAGGCGGCGCAATCGACGCACGGAACGGCCTCGACGCGCCGCTCGCCGGCCCGTCGTCGGGCTCGTCGCTCCGCCCGTCCTCCATCGCGCGGGCGGCCGCGAGCGCGCCCGCGAACGCCGCCGTCTCCTCGAGCGGGGAGAGGAACAACGAGAGCTTCTCGCGGTCGCCCGCGAGGCGGGTCGCGAGGTCGAGGAGGCGCGCGCGCGCGCTGCGGTCGAACGCCCCCCACTCGCGCTCCTTGGCCATCGCCATCAGGTAGGCGTCGAGCGCCACCAGGCGCTCCTTGGTGCGCGGGATCGAGGGCTCGATCTCGACCTTCACCCGGAAGAGCGCGGCGAAGTCGGGGTCGGCGTCGAGGAGCGCGGCGTACATGTCGGGGGATCCGACGAGCACCACGCGAACCCGCACGGGGACCGGCACCGGGCGCAACGTCGTCGCGTAGAGGCCCAGCGGCCCGAGCGGATCCTCGGCGCCGATCTGGCGCTCGCGGAGCACGCGCTTCACCCGCTCCCAGATGATGGGGTCGGCCATGAGATCGGCCGCGCGCACGACGAGCACGCCGCCGCTGGCGCTGTGCATCGATCCCGCGCGGATCCGGGTGAAATCCGTGAGGAGCGCGCCGAAGCGCGCGCGACGCTCGAGGTAGCCGAAGAGGTTCGGGTACGTCGGGTTCGTGTCGTAGATGACGGGCGGCGCGGCGCCGGCGGGGTGCGACACGAGGAGGTTCACCTTGAAGCGCCCGAGCCTCGTCGCGTGCTCCGGATCGTGATCGTGCTTGTCGCGCCGGTCG
>JAEUKG010000877.1 GCA_016794325.1 Myxococcales bacterium
CGCCGCCTTCGCTGCCGACTTCTTCGCGCGCGTGGGCCGCGAGGCGGGGGTCTTCGTCGAAGGTGCCTTCTTCTTGGCGACGGCCATGGGGAGATCGGTACCACCGGAGGACCACGGCTGGAAGTGGTTGACGATCGGGACCTCGATGTCATAACCATCTGGTTATGAGATCTGGCGTGCAGGTCGCGGAGGACGAGCTGAGCCGAACGCTCGCGGCCCTCGCCGACCCGACGCGGCGCTCGATCCTGGAGCAGCTCAGCCTCGGGCCGGCCTCGGTGCGGGAGCTCGCCAAGCCGTACGCCATGAGCCAGCCGGCGATCTCGAAGCACATCAAGGTCCTCGAGGGCGCGGGCCTCGTGGTGCAGGAGCCGGGCAACCGGCTCGGGCCGCGGCGCCTCGAGCTCGGGCCGTTCGCAAAGGCGGCCGAGTGGCTCGACGTGTACTCCCGCATCTGGGCTGCGCGCCTCGCGCACTTCGGGCGGGCGAAGAAGGGCGCGGGCAAGCGGCCGCGCGCCCACAGGAGCAGAGTATGAAGCGCACGACCAAGAAGCTCGCACGCCATCGCGTCACGCCGTTCCTCTGGTACGACGGCCAGGCAGAAGAGGCGGCGCGTCACTACGTCTCGGTGTTCGAGGCGGGCTCGAGGGTGGTGTCCGTCTCCCCGATGTCCGTCACCTTCGAGCTCGAGGGGCAGCCGTTCATCGCGCTGAACGGCGGGCCGATGTTCCGCTTCTCGGAGGCGCTATCCCTCTTCGTTCACTGCGAGGACCAGCGCGAGGTCGATCACTACTGGCGCCGCCTGGGCGAGGGCGGCACGCCGGGCAGGTGCGGGTGGCTGAAGGATCGCTGGGGGCTGAGCTGGCAGGTCGTCCCACGGGCGCTGCAGACGTACCTCGGGGGCGCCGACAAGGAGGGCGCGCGGCGGGCGATGGAGGCCATGCTGGGGATGGGGAAGCTCGACGTGAAGAAGCTGCGCGAGGCGTACGAGGGCAGGGCGAAGGGCGTCGCCAAGACGCCACGGAAGCGGAGCCGCTGAGGTGGCGACCGCGAAGAAGAAGGGCTCCGGCGCCTCGAGGCGGGCGGCGTCCCGAGCGGGCGAGCCCGCGACGGCGGGCTCCGACGTCGACGCGTTCCTCGCGAGCAAGTCCCACCCGCTCGCCGCGGAGATCTCGGAGGTGCGCGCGCTCGTGCTCGGCGTCGACCCGACGATCCGCGAGGCGATCAAGTGGAGCTCGGTGAGCTTCCGCAACGAGCGCGACTTCTTCGCGACGGTGCACCTGCGCGCGCGAGACACCGTCCAGATCGTCCTGTTCACCGGCGTGAAGAGGAAGGCGACCGCCGAGACCGGGGTCCCGGTCGAGGACCCCGCCGGTATCATCGAGAGGTGGCTCGCGAAGGATCGCTGCCTCGTCTCGCTCGGCGCCGGCCGGGACTTCCGCGCGAACCGCGCGGCGTTCGTCGCGCTCGCGAAGGCGTGGGTTCGCCACGTGTGACGGAGGAGGACGGACCATGGCCAAGCTCGTGTTCTCGATGAACCAATCCCTCGACGGATACGTCGACCACACCGCGATGCCGGCGCCGAGCCCCACGCTCTTCCGCCACTTCGTCGACCAGGTCGCGGGCCTCGCGGGGAGCGTGTACGGCCGGCGGATCTACGAGATCATGCGCTACTGGGACGACGACCAGGCGGACTGGGGGCCGGATCAGCGCGACTTCGCGGTCGCGTGGCGGCGCCAGCCCAAGTGGGTCGTGTCGCGCACGCTCGGGTCGGTCGGCCCCAACGCGACGCTCGTGAGCGGAGACCTCGAGGCGACGATCCGGGGGCTGAAGGAGCGCGTCGACGGCGAGCTCGCCGTCGCGGGACCGAACCTGGCGCGCGGCCTGACCGATCTCGGCCTCGTCGACGAGTACCGGCTCTACCTCCGCCCGTTCGTGCTCGGCCGCGGCACGCCCTACTTCGCCGGCCCCCGGCCGCCGCTCCGCCTGGTGGCGAGCGAGCGCGTCGACGAAGAGACTCTCTGCGTCACCTACGCCCCGGCCTGACGCCTCCGCCGGCGCGTCGTCGGCGCGGCGCGCCGCCCCGAAGCCCTCGCGGCCTCGTCAGCGCGCGGGGAGGAAGCGCTTCACCGCCCGGTACGCGGTGCGGGCGGCGAGGAACGGGCGGTAGTTCAGCATGTTCGGCTGATCTTCGTAGCGCTGCGGAGGCGCGCGCATGATGCGCTCGAACTCGTCGTCGCTCATCTCGAGCTTGGTGACGACGTAGGTGCGATCGAGCTGGGCGGCGCGCTCGCTGGCGTACGGCGGGTGCGAGAGCTCCTCGAGCGCGGCCTCGCGCGTCGTCTGCCCCGCGAGGATCGTGTTCGCGAGGTGCGCGCGGCGTTTGTCGTACCCGAACTTGCGCGGCAGGATGTAGTTCTGGAAGAAGCGCGTGTACACCGACTCGTGGTGCTTGCCGCCGTAGTTGCGCCAGCCCACTTGCCGCGTGAGCTCCTCCATCGCGCCCGCGCGCGAGTAGTCGAGGTACTCGAGGATGTTCCACACGTGGCTTCGCGCGAAGCGGCGGAAGCGCGTGTACGAGACGAAATCGAAGGACGGGAACGTCGTGAGCGGCCGCGTGCCGTAGCGCTTCTGGATGTTCTGGAGGTAGACCCAGTCGTAGTGCCCCTGGGACCAGGCCGGCGGCAAGATGAGCTCGGTCACGCGGTTGTGTCCGACGGCCATGTAGGGCACGCCCAGCTTGCGCGCGGTCTGGAAGACCGACACCAGGATCGCGTGGTCGGTCGGGACCTCCGAGTCGGGGGTGCCGGCGCGGAGGAACGCGACCTGGAGATCGCGGAACTCCTCCCAGTCGAGGACGACGGTGTGGAGGTCGACGCGGAGCCCGCGAACCGCGCGCTCGATGTTCGCGACCGCGATCTCGGTGTCCCAGCCGTTGTCGAGGTGCACCGCGATGGGGCGAAGGCCGAGCTCCTTGACCTTGAGCGCGACGTAGGTGCTGTCGACGCCCCCCGAGATGCCGACCACGCAGTCGTAGTCGCGCCCCTTGCCGGCGGCGCGGACGCGGTCCACCCACTTCTCGAGCTCGACGCGGCGCTTGTCCGGGTCGCGCACCATGGTCTTCATGACCTGGTCGAAGCTCTTGCAGTGGTTGCACACGCCAGCGGCGTCGAAGGTGATGTCGGGGTCGCTCGTGTCCATCACGCAGCGCGTGCACGTCCGCGCCGCCTCCGGGGCCGCGACCGTGCCGGTGACGGAGCGCGACGCGGGCGTGACGATCGGGGTGTGGGCAATGGCCGCCATCAGACGAGTGACCTTACCACGGCGCCGGTCACGGCGCCGCGTCCTTGGCGCAGCGAAAGCCGGTCATCCGCAGGC
Source organism: Myxococcales bacterium (assembly GCA_016794325.1). Taxonomy (GTDB): domain Bacteria; phylum Myxococcota_A; class Polyangia; order Polyangiales; family Polyangiaceae; genus SXNL01. The sequence goes on from JAEUKG010000877.1 coordinate 3,376, forward strand.
GGAACGAGCCCGGGTGGTGCACCCGGTTCGTGGAGCGCAGGCCGAACGCGTCGTAGTTGTAGGCGCCGCCGCGGATCGCGCGCTCGCACTCGCTCGGGATCGGGTTCGACCCCGTGAACCCCTGCTTCCCCTCGCGGCGCAGCTTGTCTTGCACGGCGAGGATTTCGTTGCACGAGCCCGGCGCGCCATTCGCGGCGCCCGCGCGCCGGTAAGCGATCGGGTCGTATTCGTCCTCCATCCACTCCCACACGTTGCCCGCCAGGTCGTCGTGCCCGTAGGGGCCGCGCCCGGCCGGCCGCGAGCCGACGTCTTCGGGCGACGACTGGCCGAACACGGAGCGCTCCTTCGTCGGCGCCTCGGTGCCCCAGGGGAACGGCCGCGAGTCGTCGCCGCGCACCGCGCGCTCGAACTCCGCCTCGCGCGGGAGCCGCCTCCCCAAAAACGTGCAATATGCACGTGAGTCGGACCACGAGACCGTCACCACCGGCTTGTTCGGGCCGCGGAACCGGGAGCCGTATTGCGCGAGCTGCCCGTAGTCGGGCTCGCGGCAGGCCTTCCTCACGACGCACTCGGCGTACGCCTTCTGCGTCACCTCGGTCTTGTCGAGCCAGAACGCGGCGAGGGTGACCTTGTGCGCCGGGCGCTCGTCCTCTTCGCCGCCCTCGTCGGCTCCCATCGTGAACGTGCCTGCCGGGACGAGGAGCATCCCCTCGGGGGCGGCCGCGGTCGCGGTCGCGGCGTCGAGCGCGCTGGCGTCGGGCGCGCTGGCGTCGGGCGCGCTCGTGATCGCCACGCTGGCGTCGGCGCTCGCGTCGCGCGTCACGACGCTGCCGACGTCGATCGTCTTCGCGAGGGGCGCCGAAGAGGCCGCGGGCGCGCTCGACGCGGTCGCCTGCGGGGCGGGCTGCGGCGCGCCCGTGGCGCAGGCGACGAGCGTGACGGCGAGGGCGACGGCGAACCGGGGACGCACGATCCCTCAAGTGTGGAAAAATTCCGAAAATCGCGCAAATTTCCGGGGATCAGGCGAGCTCGGCGGCCCACACCGGGTCGCGTGGTATAGAGGCCACCGATGATCGCGGTCACCTCGCTCACCAAGCGCTTCGGCGCGCGCTACGCGGTGCGCGACCTGACGTTCGAGGTGAAGAAGGGCAGCGTCTGCGGCTTCCTCGGCCCCAACGGCGCCGGCAAGACCACCACGCTCCGCATCCTCGCGGGCGCGCTGGGCAAGACGAGCGGCGGGGCCTCCATCTGCGGCTTCGACGTCGAGTCCGCGTCGATGGATGCGCGACGCTCGATGGGCTACATGCCGGAGGCGGTCCCGCTCTATCCCGAGATGCGCGTCGCCGAGTACCTCTCGTTCCGCGCGGAGCTGAAGGGCGTCGCGCGCCGGGAGCGGCCGCGCGCGGTCGCCACGGCGATGAAGAAGGCGCGGGTCGACGACGTGGCGTCGCAGCGCATCGGCGCGCTCTCCAAGGGGTATCGGCAGCGGGTCGGCCTCGCCGACGCGCTCGTCGCCGATCCGCCCGTGCTCGTCCTCGACGAGCCGACGAGCGGCCTCGACCCGAACCAGATCCGCGAGGTGCGCGACGTCGTTCGGGATCTCGCCGGCTCCCACACCGTCCTCCTCTCCACTCACATCCTCTCCGAGGTCGAGGCGATGTGCGACCACGTGGTCGTGATCCACCGCGGCCGGCTCGTCGCCGCGGGCACGCGCGAGGACATCACGCGCCAGCGACGCGCCACGTCGCTCGAGGTGGTCGCGCGCGGCGAGCGCGAGGCGTGCGAGGTGGCGGCGCGCTCGGTCGCCGCCTTCGGCGACGTCGAGGCGACCGACGACGGCGGCGTCGTCACGCTGCTCTGCCCCATCTCCGCGTCGGCGACCGACGAAGCGCGGGCGGAGGCCGCCGAGGCGGTGGTGTCGGCGCTCGTCGCCGCAGGGGCGCGCGTCCGCCGCGTCACCGAGCGCGCGAGCTCGCTCGAGGACGTCTTCGCGGAGCTGACGCGCGACGGGGGCGGAGAGGCGGAGGGCGAGCCGTGACCCTCGGCGGCTTCTTGCCCGTCCTCAAGCGCGAGCTCTTCGCGTTTTTCGTCACCCCGCTCGCGTGGGTGCTCGTCACCGCGTTCCTCGTCGTGCAGGGGATGCACTTCGTGCTCCTCGTGAGCCATTTCGCCGACGAGCCGCAGATCGCGAGCGACCAGACGCCGCTGCAGGCGTTCTTCGGCAACACCGTCATCCTCTACCTCGTCCTCTTCTTGCTGGTTCCGCCCATCACGATGCGCCTCTTCGCCGAAGAGCGGCGGAGCGGCACGATCGAGACCTTGATGACGGCGCCGGTGTCGACGGCGGCCGTGGTGCTCGCGAAGTACGCCTCCGCGCTCCTCACCTACGCCGCCATGTGGGCGCCGACGGCGCTCTACCTGGTGATCCTCTCGCGCACGGGCGAGATCGATCCGCGCGTCGCCGCATCGAGCTACCTCGGGGTCATGGTCGTCGGGTCGGCGTACCTCGCGCTGGGACTCTTGATGAGCGCGCTCACGCGGAGCCAGTTCCTCGCGCTGGTGGGCACGGCGCTGGTCATCCTCGTGCTCTTCATCCTCGGGGTGGGCGAGTTCGTCGCGCGCGAGGGCACCACCCTCCACGACGTGTGCGCCTACGTCTCGGTGTGGGCCCACATGACCGACTTCGCGAGCGGCGTCGTCGACTCCCGGCGCCTCGTCTTCTACGCGACCCTCACCGCGCTGGGCCTCTTCGGGACGGTGCGCGTGGTCGACGCCTGGCGGTGGGGCTGAGATGCGCTGGCCCCGCCTCGGACCGTCCATGAGCTCGGCGCGCCTGTCGGCGATCGCGGCCGCGCTCCTCGCGGCGGTGGTCGCGGTGCTCGCCAACGTGGTGTCGACCCGCCACTTCCGGCGATGGGACGTCACGACGAGCCAGCGGTACACGCTGTCGCCGGCGACGATCGCGACCCTCGAGAGCCTCCCCGCGACGGTGCACGTGTGGGTGCTCCTCGGCCCCGGCGACCCGCTGGGGCAGAGCGTCCGGCAGATCCTCCCGTCGTACCAGGCACGGTCGACCCAGGTGAATGTAAAATACATTGATCCCGATCGCGACCCC
>JAEUKG010000879.1 GCA_016794325.1 Myxococcales bacterium
CACGACATCTACGATCACACGAGCGTCGTCCGGTTCATCCAGGCGCGCTACAAGATGCCCGCGCTCACCGGGCGCGACGCGAACGCCAAGCCCCCGCTCGACGTCTTCGACTTCGCGGGCGCGCCGAACCTCACCACGCCCGTCCCGGCGGCGCCGCCGATCGATCCCGTCGAGGACGCCTACTGCAAGCAGCCGGCGTTCAGGCGCTGAGGAGGCGCGGGGCGCGCGCGCCCGCGCGCCGGGCGGGTCAGTGGGCGCCCTCGACCTCGACGCCGGGGGTCGGCTTCTTGAGGAGGAAGACGAGGGCTATCCCAAGAAGGATAACGGCGGCGGTCACCCGGAAGCCGTCGGAGAAGGAGAGGACGAGCGACTGGAGCTTCACCTGGAGGCCGAGGAGGGTCTCCGCGGCGCCGTCGGCCGAGCCGAAGCGCTGCCGGAGCATGGCCGCGCGCTCCTGGGTCGCGGGGTCGTAGAGGCTCACGCGCTCGGCGAGCCAGGCGCCGTGGCGCTTGTCGCCGTTGGAGACGACGACGCTGACGAGGGCCGTGCCGATGGAGCCCCCGAGCTCACGGGTGAGGTTGAAGAGCCCCGTCGCGTTGCCGCGGCGCTCGGCCGGCAGGTCCGAGAGGGCGACGATGCTGACGGGGATGAACACGCCCGCCAGACCCGCGGACCGGAGGAGGTTCGGGAGCACGAGATCCGAGAAGCCGGCCGCGGCGGTGAGGCGCGACGAGACGACCTGGCTCGCGCCCACCACGAGGAGGCCGAAGAGGAGCATGATCCGCGCGTCGATCCGCTGCGAGAGCCGACCTGCGAGGGGCATCAGCACGAGCTGGACCGAGCTCGACACGAGGAAGACCTTGCCGATGTCGAGCGCGCCGTAGCGCATCACCGCGCCGCAGAAGAGCGAGAACAAGAACGAGCCGCCGAAGAGGACGAGGCCGGTGAGCAGGTTGATCCCGGTGCCGGCGGCGTAGGTGCGGTTGGCGAACACGGTGAGGTCGACGACGGGGGAGGGCGTCTCGAGCTCGTGGACGACGAAGGTGACGAGCGCGATCGCCGAGACCACCGCCAGCGCGACGATGAGGGGGCTCTCGGACCAACCCTCGCGGTTGCCCTCCTCCAGCACGTACTGGAGGCTCGCCATCCCCACCGCGAGCAGGGCGATGCCCGCGAAGTCGACGGGGCCCTCGTCGGGCACGAACCCGGGCTCCTCGACGTGGCGCAGGGCGAGGAACGCCGCGAGCAGCCCGATCGGGAGGTTCACGAGGAAGATCAGGTGCCAGCTCGACCAGGCGATGAGGTAGCCGCCGATCGTCGGCCCGAGGAGCGGGCCGGTGATCGCGCCGAGGCCGAAGAGCCCGGCCGCCATCCCGTGCTCGCGCTTCGGGTAGCGCGCGAAGAGGAGGCTCTGCGCGGTGGGGATGATCGCGCCCCCGCCGAGCCCCTGGATGACCCGGAAGATCACGAGCGACGGGAGGCTCCACGCGAGCCCGCAGAGCACGCTCGCGGCGGTGAAGAGGAGGATGCTCGCCGCGAAGTACCGCCGGTAGCCGAAGCGCCGCTGGAACCAGCCCGTCATCGGGATGACGACGATGTTGGCCATCATGTAGCCGGTCGACACCCAGCCGATCTGGTCGAGCGGCGTCCCGAAGCTCGCCCGGATGTCGCTCAGCGCGACGTTGACGATCGTGATGTCGATCATCGCCATGACCGCCGCGATCATGACGACGGCGGTGATGCCGACCTTCGATCCGGTGATGACGCCGCTCTGCACCACGACCTCAGCGCGTCTCCACCGAGACCTCGACGCTCATCCCCGGCCGCAGCGCCATCCCGCCGCGCTCGTCGAGCCGCACCAGCACCGGCACCCGCTGCACGACCTTGGTGAAGTTGCCGGAGGCGTTGTCGGGGGGCAGGAGCGAGAAGCGCGAACCGGTGCCGCTCGCGAGGCTGTCGACGTGGCCGACGAGCTCCTTGCCGCCGTACGCGTCGACCTTCACGCGGGCGAGCTGCCCGGGGCGCATGTGGGCGATCTGGTCCTCCTTGTAGTTGGCGACGACCCAGGTGTCGTCGAGGCTCACGAGCGCGAGGAGCGGCCGGTCGGGGGACACGAGCTGCCCCACCTCCACCGTCCGCCGCGAGACGGTGCCGCTCGTCTGCGCCCGGACCTTCGTGTACCCGAGCGAGAGCTCGGCCTGCTCGAGCGCGGCCTTGGCCTGGTCGACGCGGGCGCGCGCCAGGGCCACCTGCGCGTCGGCCGCGGCGATCTGCGCCGGCGCGGACTGGGCCGCGAGGAGGCGCCCGCGGGCCGCCTCCACCGACGACGCCGCGCCCGCGATCGCGGCGTCGGCGCGGCTCACGCGCGCGCGCGCCTGCGCGAGGGCGGCGTCGGCCTGCTCGGACGTCGTGCGCCTCGCGTCCAGCTCGGCTTGGCTCACCGCCCCCTGCGCGAACAGGCGCTGCGACCGCTCGAGCTCGGAGGTCGCGAGCGCGCGGCGCGACTCGGCGGCGGTGAGGTCGGCTCGCGCTTGATCGAGCTCGGCGCGGGCGCCCGAGCCGCCCGCCGCCGCTTGAGCGACGCCGCTCTGGGCGACGACGAGCCCGGAGTCGGCGCCCGAAGCCGCGACCCCGCGCTGCTTCTCGGCGACGAGGAGCTGCGCCTCGGCCGCGCGAAGGTCGGCTTGCGCCGCGGCCACGCGGACGCGGTAGTCGGCGTCGTCGAGCTCCACGACGACGTCCCCGGCGCGCACAGTCTGGTTGTCGGTGACGAGCACGCGACGGACCTGCCCCGACACCCGCGCTTGCACCGCCGCGACGTGGCCCTCGAGTTGGGCGTCGTCGGTGGTCTCGTGCCCGCGCCCGCGCGCGTAGACGCCGAGCGCCACCGCCGCGGCGACCAGCGACAGCACGCCGGCCACGAGCGGCGCCCGCTTTCGGGGGCGCGTCGGCGCGGCCACGGCGGGCTCGGCGCGAAGCTCGGACAGGGGCGCGGTCTCCTCCAGTGACGGGGCGTGGGCGGCCATGCTGCGGGCTTTGCACCAACCGCGCCCTCTCCGCAAATCCAAGAAATCAAAGGAAATGGACCGGAGGTCCAAAATGGAATAGATTCCAGACCTTCCACAAATGGATGCATACTTGCTCACTCCGGAGGATATCCGAAAAGCGCGGGGCGCCCGGAGCCGGGCGGTGTTCGCGCGCGAGCTCGGGGTGACGGCGCTGACGGTGTATCGGTGGGAGCTGCCGGACGGCGCGCCGGAGGCGCGGCGCCCACGCGGGAAGCTGCTCGAGCGCGTGCGCCGGCTGCTCGGCGTGGACGGCGGGCGCGCGAGGGGCAAAGACGCCGACGTGTGGGCGGCGTTCATGGCCGTCTTCGGCCTGGAGTGGCGCAAGGGGCAAGGGGAGCTCCTCCGCGTCGCCGGCGGTCAAGGGGCCGACCCCGACGCGGTCGCGCTCGCGGGCGCCGGGCTGGCGTTCGTCGAGGTCGCGCACTACTCGAGGGCGCGCACCGCCTTCGCCGCGCTCGCTCCGGCGCTGCGGGTGGCCGACGAGGGCGGCCTCTCGCCCGCGGTCGAGGCGCACGTCCAGGCGGTGGGGGCGCTCGTGGCCGCGATCCCCGACAGCGAGCTCTTCGACGTCGGCCGGGTGCACGCGCGCGCCGAGCGCGTGGCCTCGCTCGCGGCGCACGCGCCCGAGGCGCGCGTGGTGGCCGAGCTCGCCACGCTCGCGGCCGCGTTCTGCGCCGGCGGCCAAGAGCTCCTCACCCGCGCGCTCGGGCGCATCGCGGATCTCGAGGCCGACTCGCTCCCCGTCCACCTCGACCTCACCGTCGCCGAGCTCCGCGCGGTGGAGGCGCTGCTCCTCGGGCAGCCGCTGCTCGCCGCGGAGCGCTTCGAGCACCTGCGCGCGCGCGCCGACGCGTGCGGCTTCGTGCCGCTCGCCGCCCGGGCGATGGCCAACCTCGCGGTGCGGCGCCTCGACGACCTCGGCGATCCCGGCGCGGCGCTCGAGCTCGCCCGATCGTCGAAGGCGCTCGCCGCGCGCGCGGGGCTCGGCCCCGGCCTCCACGCGGTCTTCGCCCTCCGGGCCGAGACGGAGGCGCTGGTGCGGCTCGGGCGGCTCGACGAGGCCCGCGCAGCGATCGACGAGATCGATCGCTACTCGCGCGACGTGTCGCCGCCGCCGTTCGTGGCCGTCCCGACCTACGCCCGCTACTGCTTCTTGTCGGGCGAGATCGACCGCCTCGCGACCCT
>JAEUKG010000902.1 GCA_016794325.1 Myxococcales bacterium
ATCGCCAAGCAAGGCGAAGACGCCGCGCGCGCCTACGACCCGCGCATCACGAACAGCGAGGGCGGCACCTTCGGTCGCACCGCCGGCGGCGTGGCGATCGTCCTGTCGGGCGGCTTCCGCGCGGCCTACCAAGGCTCCTACCAGTCGCTCAGCGTCGTCCCCGTCGCCGAGGACGAGGGCGGCAAGAAGCGGCGCGGGTACTACTGGACGGCGAAGCGGTTCCTCTCCGAGCTCGAGGACGCGACCAAGGTGGGCGAAGAGGCGGCGCGTCGGACGCTGCGCAAGCTCGGCGCGAAGACCGTGAGCACGTGCGAGGTGCCGGTGGTGTTCGATCCGGACGCGGCGCGGTCGATCCTCGGCCTCCTCGCCGGCTGCGTCATGGGCAGCGCGATCTGGCGGAAATCGAGCTACCTCCTGGGGCGCGAGGGCACGATCGTCGCGAGCCCGCTCGTCTCGATCGTCGACGACCCGCTCATCAAGCGAGGGCCGGGCTCGCGGCCGTTCGACGGCGAGGGCCTCGCGAGCCGGCGGAACGTCGTCGTCGAGGAGGGCAAGCTCCTCACCTACCTGTGCGACAGCTACTCGGCGCGGAAGCTCTCCCGCGAGAGCACGGCGAACGCGTCGCGCGGCGGCGGCGCGGGCGTGTCGTGCAGCACGACCAACTTCATCCTCCAGAAGGGCAAGGACTCCCCGGAGTCGATCCTCGCCGGGACGCCCAAGGGCCTCTACGTCACCGACATGATGGGCTTCGGCTTCAACCCCGTGACCGGCGACTTCTCCCGGGGCGCGAGCGGCTTCTGGATCGAAGGCGGCAAGCTCACCCACCCGGTCAGCGAGGTCACGATCTCGCTCAACCTCGACGACCTTTGGAAGAGCATCGACGCCGTCGGCGACGACCTCGATCTGCGAACGAGCACGGCGGCGCCGACGATCCGCGTCGCGAAGATGACGGTCGCCGGCGGCGTGAGCGGCTGAGCGCGGCGACTCAGCGGGCGCGGCCGAGGCGCCGGCACTCCATGCGGCGCCCGACCGTGCTCTTGTCGTTGCACGAGAGCACCAAGAACGCCCCGCCGTCGCGCGCCACGAACATCGTGTGGAGCGAGGCGCCGCCGAGCCCGAGGTCCGCGAACTCGGTGGTGAAGCCGCGCGCGGCCGCGTCGCCGAGCTCGGTCACCTCGAGGGCGGTGAGGGGAGCGATGGGCGGGAGCGTCGCGTACCCGAGCGCGTCGACCGGCGGCTCGCCCGCGCCCGCCCGCGTCGCCTTGCCCGGATCGACCGCGGGCGCGACCACCGGGTTCTGCCCGCTGAGCGCGGTGACACGCAGCGCGCCGAGGGCCGGCTCGGGCCCCTCGCCGAGCGCCATGTGCAGCACGCGCACCCGCGCGCGCGCGGCGGCGATGCGAGGGTCGTCGGCGAAGCTGAAGAAGCGCACCGACGCGAGCCCGGCGTCGGGAGCGTCGGCGTCGGTCGCGTCCGCGTCGGCTTCGGCGTCGCCGCTCGCTCCGGCGTCGGTCGCGGCGAGCGGGCCGTCGACCAGGGTCACCGTGGTGAGCCGGCCGGGATCGAGCGTGATTCGGCCGGTCGCGAGCGGGGCGGCGCAGCTCGTCGCGTCGCCGCGGACGATGAAGAGATCGAACGTCCCCGTGCCCTCGAGCTGCACGTAGCTCGTGACCGAGAACGGGCTGAGCGGCCCGGACGTGGAGGCCGCGGCGTCGCGCGCCTCGGCGTCGGCGGCGGCGTCGTCGTCGGCGCTCGCGTCGGCGTCCTCGGCCCCGGCGTCGCGGGCGGGCGCACCGGCCGCGAGCAGCGGGCCCGTGGGCTTCGCCTGCTCGGGCTTCTTGTAGCAGAAGTCGACGCGGCCCAAGCCGGGCGCGAGGTGCGCGAGCCGCATCGCGGTCGAGAGCGCGCCGCCGTCGTTGTT
>JAEUKG010000955.1 GCA_016794325.1 Myxococcales bacterium
GAGATCCAGGTGCTCGGCGACCGCGACGGCAACATGGTCCACGTCTTCGAGCGCGACTGCTCGATCCAGCGCCGCAACCAGAAGGTGGTCGAGGAGACGCCCTCGCCCGCGGCCTCGCGCGACCTCGTCGCGAAGATGGGCGCGATCGCGGTGCAGGGCGCGAAGGCGGTCGGGTACTTCTCGGCGGGCACGTTCGAGTTCTTGCTCGCGCAGGACGGCAGCTTCTACTTCCTCGAGATGAACACCCGGCTCCAGGTGGAGCACCCGGTCACCGAGCTCGTGACCGGGCTCGACCTCGTCCGGGAGATGGTGCTCGTCGCGCAGGGCGAGAAGCTCGCGTTCGCGCAGACCGATCTGTCGGCGCGGGGCGCGGCCATCGAGTGCCGCGTCTACGCCGAGGATCCTTCGAGCGGCTTCCTCCCCTCGCCCGGGCGCATCGAGCGCCTCGTCGTCCCCGCCGGCCCCGGCATCCGCGACGACGGCGGCGCCTACCCCGGCTGCGAGATCTCGAGCTTCTACGACCCGCTCATCTCCAAGCTCAGCGTGTGGGCCCCGACCCGCGAGCGCGCCATCGCCCGCATGCGGCGCGCGCTCTCCGAATACATCGTCACGGGGATCCGGACGAACCTCGCCTTCCACGAGAAGCTCTTCCAGCACGAGGGCTTCGTGAAGGGCGACTACGACACCGGCTATCTCGATCGGCACGGCGCGGAGCTGCTCGGCTACGCGCCGGTGCCCGACGACGACCGCACCAAGATCGCGGTCGCGGTCGCGGTCGCGGCGTCGCGCCTCGAGCGCGCGACCGGCGCCCGCGACGCCACCGTCGGCGAGACCGGCTCTCGCCTCGCGCCGTGGGTGCAGGCCCACCGCGCGCACCTCCGCTGAACGCTCCAAAGGACGAGAGGCCCGGTCGCGAGACCGAGCCTCTCGGCGATCCACCCGCAGGAGCCGCGCGCGTCAGCCGGGGCCGAACGACGCGTCCTGGAGCGAGGACGGGATGCACTCGCTCTTGCACTTGCCTTGCACGCAGAGGCCGAGCGGTGCGACCACGTTCTGCAGCGTCCCCGTCGAGACGGATGCGTTCTGCACGCAGGTGAGGAGGTTGCCACCCTTGGTGACGCAGTCGAGGATGTCGCCCGCCGCGCCCTGGCACTCGCAGTCGGCGTTGCACGCCGAGACCTCGGCCGAGCACTTCGCCTTGAGGCAGGCGGTGCACTCGCCGGCGGTGCGCCCCGCGTCGTCGATCGCCGCGTCGGGCGAGATGGTGTCGAGGAAGCTCTTGGACGTGTCGCACGTGCCCGTGTCGACGACGTCGGCCTTGCCGCCCGAGTCCTGGGGCTTGGCGCCGGTGTCGACGGCGACGTCGGGCCCCGAGTCGGCCACGCCTCCTTTGCCCCCTTCGTCGGAGGTGCCTCCGCACGCGACGACGATGCCGGTGACCATCGACAGCGACCAACCGATGACGAGCCAGGTGCGAAGCTTCATTGTGCGGCCTCCCAAAGTGCGGCGAAAGGTACGCCACGGCCCCGTGCCGCGCCGCAAGAAAATCGCGGGCGGCGCGCTTTTTCGGCCGCGCCGTGGTGGTGTGTCCCGCGCCACGCGCGTGTAGCGAGCTGGAGGGGAATGTGGGACGCGATGCGCGGGGCCGCGAGGGCCGGGCGGAGGATTTCCGCGCGGCGGATCGCGTCCGCTGGGAGAATCTCCCCATGCGCCCTCGCTCGCTCCGCACGCCCGCTGCGGCACTCGGTCTGCTCGCTTGCACGCTCGCCGGGGGCGGCGCCTGCATCGACGATCAGCCACCCCTCACGCCACGCGCGGGGCCCACGGCGCGCTTCCGCCTCGCGACCGACGGCAGCCCGCCGGCGGTGCTCGACGTGCCGTTCCCGAGCGACGTCTACCTCAGAGACGGGCGGTGGATGAACCCGCTGCCGAGCCTCCCGCGGGTGGTGAAGGCCGGCGCGAGCTACGCGAGCGCGTCGATCTCCAAGACCAACGGGTTTTCAAGGATCGCGGAGTCGATCTTCTACCTCGACGATCCGTCGGCGCCGCGCACCGACGACGACGAGGCGGGGACGGTCGATCTCGACCCCGCGACGCTCCCCGCCACCGAAGCCGACTGCGCCGGCGACAAGAGCTCGGTGTACCTCGTCGACCTCGACGAGGCCGATCCGGCGAAGGCGCGCGTCGGTTGCCGCGCGGCGTTCCACGACGATCGCGTCACCTCGCAGACGCGGCCGATGCTCGGCGTCGGGCCGGGCCGCGGCCTCGTCCTGCCCGAGGGCCGTCGCTACGCCGCCGTCCTCACGAGCCGCCTGAAGGACAAGCGCGGGCGCGCGCTCGGCAAGACGCCGGACTTCGACGCCGCGATCGCCGGCGACGCGCCCGGCGTGGGGCGCGTCTACGCGGACGCCCACGCCAAGGTGAAGGCCGCGCTCGCGGGCGCGCTCGCGGGCGACCGCGCGGAGATCATCGCCCTCGCGCCCTACACCACCCAGAAGATGACGGAGGTGAGCTTCGGCCTCCGCGAGGAGATCGAGAAGGCGACGTACGCGCTGTCGTGGGACGCGAAGGACGTCGCGCCGATGTCGCCCGCGCGCTTCGCCCCCAAGGCCGGCGGGGTGTTGCCCGCCGGCTTCACCGCGAGCCTCGACGACTGGCTCGGCGTGGCGACGCAGAAGCTCCCCGACGGCACCGACGACCCCGACACCGACCTGCCGGTGCGCGCCCACGACAAGATCGCCGCGGTGGGAACCGCCGTCTTCACCGCCAAGAGCTGGCTCCAGAAGAAGGCGAGCTACGACGACTTCGAGCACATGACCTTCGCCATCGACGCCGCCGGCAAGCCGGCGCCCCAGCCCGACGTGAAGATCTGGGTGACGATCGCGCTCCCCCAAGGCCCGATGCCGCCGACCGGCTTCCCCTGCGTCGTCATCCAGCACGGCCTCGGTGGCTCGCGCGAATACCTGCTGACGATGGCGAACACCTTCGCCAAGAAGGGGTGGGCCGCGGTCGCGATCGACAGCGTGACCTTCGGCGCCCGCGCGGCCGATCCCTCGTACCAGGTCGACGCGACGACCGACTACGGCAAGGCGCCGGGCGTCGCGTACACCGGCCCCGACGGCATCAGCGACACCGTCGCCGGCGGGCGCAACGGGCCCTTCGATTTCTTCGGCGGCCTCAAGAACATCGGCTCGCTGCGCGACCAGCTCCGGCAGGCGGAGCTCGACACTGCCCAGGTCGTGAAGCTCCTGCGCTCGAACCCCGATCTGTCGCCGCTCAAGACCGGCGCCGACGCCCCCAAGATCGACCCCGACCGCATCGCGTACGTCGGCGACTCGCTGGGCGGCATCGAGGGCGCCGCCGCCGCTGCCCTCGAGCCCCACGTCCGCGCCTGGACCCTCAACGTCGCCGGCGGAGGTATCTTTACAGAGATAGGCGGCTACGGGCCCGCGATCAACGCGCAGCTCAGCGCCGCCGGCGGGCTGAACTTCGGCTTCCGCGGCGATCGCTTCGACGAGAGCCACGTCCTCGTCTCGATCTTCCAGACGGCGATCGAGTCCGGCGACCCGATCGCCTACGCCGGGCGCGTCGTCACCGACCCCCACCCGCTCGCCGGAGCGGCGACCGCCCCACGCAACGTCTTCCAGGTCGAGGTCCTCTACGACGAGCTCGTGTCGAACGAGGCGAACGAGGCGCTCGCGCGCGCCGGCGGCTGGGGTCTGCTCGCGCCCAACGTCGGCGCGAACGCCGGCGTGTTCGACGCGAAGAGCACGAGCTCGCGTCGCCAGCCCGCGCCCCTCGCCGAGATCGGCCCCGCGCCCGCGACCGGGCTCGTCGACACGCCCAAGGCCGGGGTCACGGCGGTCCTCGTCCAGGTCTCGCCCGCCACCCACGGCGCCGACCTCGTGTCGTCTCGCGGGACGCGGAGCTACGGCGTCCCCTTCGGCTCCAAGACCGGCGGGGGCGGCCCCTTCACCCGCTTCGACTCGACGCAGCAGTACAAGGTGCGAAACCCGTACCGGGAGCTGCAAGGGAGCATGGTCGGCTTCTTCGAGAGCGCGTTCGCCGGGCAGGCCAAGCTCGTGCCCCCCGTCGCGCCGCGTCGCGACACCGACGACGACGGAAAGCTGGACGCCGAAGACGACAATCCCAGCCGGCCCTGAAGCGGCACCCCCGAAGCGCCGCCCACCCGGACGCGGCCCATGCGTTGACGCCGCCCATCGAAGCCGCCGCGCGGCCAGAGACGCCCCGCGTCAACCACATCCCACCACGTCTTCCGCCCGCGCCGCACCTCTCGTACCTCTCCGGAGCGACCCGCATCCGAGGCGTCCGGCGTGCCTTGGTGACAGACGGAGCCGATGCTACGTCCATAGGAAGATGGGGCGTTCACCGCCCTGCTTCTTCATCGCGTGGTCTGATGCGGAAAGCACGTACCGACACCCCCGGCCGCCCGGCGCCCAAAGCCGCCCGATGGCCCATGGATCGCGGCGCGCCCCACGAGGCACCGTCGCGCGTGTGGTCGTTCGCCGCCGGGCTCGCGGCGGGGCTCGTGGTTTTGGCTGCGCTGGCGATGCCCTCCGTGGGGATCCCGATCCGGGTCGTGCTCGCGCTCGCGGCGGTGGTCGGCTTCGGCGTGTCGCTGCGGGCTCGCCGCCGGCCGCGCGCGCCCGCCGCTTGGGTCGAGCTCGACGGCCACGGTGTCGCCCGCGTCGAGGGTGAGCGCCGGACGACGCTCCTCGAGTGGGGCGAGCCGAGCGGCGTGACGATCCTCGCCAACTGCGTCCGCACGCGCGTGCTCGTGGCGTTCACGTCGCGCAGCCACACCCGCTACCTCCGCGTGCGCACCACCGAGGCGACGCCCGAGGGCTTCGCGTGGATCGGGCGCCACGCGGTGTCGGTCGCCGACGGCGACCTCTCCTCCCCCGACGACGAGCCCGAGCTCGAGGGGGACGCCGCGGTCGAGCTCCTCGAGCGCTGCATCGCCGAGGATCGGCGGCTCATGGATCGGGTCTACCTGACGAGCGCGCGGGGCGAGCCGGTCGAGCTCGACGGGCGGCGCCTCACGGTGGGCCCGCGCACCATCGACCTCGATGGGCCGCTCGAGTGGAAGGCGTCGACCTTCCACGAGTCGTTCGGCCCCCTCACCACGGTGTACCAGGCGACCGAGATCATCCAGGCGCACGAGCGCATCGTCCTCGTGGCCCAGATGCCGGGGGAGCTGTCGATGGGCGGCGACTTCGCGAGCGCCCAGCGGCGCGATCCGGAGCTGCGCAGCGTGGTGATGGCCGACCTGAAGCTGATCCAGGCGACCCCCGAGCCGCCGCCCACCGGCGACAGCCGCGTCGCCATCGATCGCCTCTTCGTCGTCCCGCTCCGGCGCGCGCTCGACCGGGCCCCTCGGGGGCGCCGCCTCGGCACGCCGTCCGAGGCGCCCTCGCCCTCGCGCGACGCGGCGCGCATGCGAAACCACCACTGACGCGCGCGTCGCGATCGCGCGCGCGCACGCGCGTCAATTCGCTCGCGCTCCGCGCCGCGGTTCGACTACCGTCGCGTCGCTCCCCGAGGCCAAGCCATGTCACGCCGCTTCTACGTCACGACGCCCATCTACTACGTCAACGACGTGCCGCACCTCGGCACGGCGTACACGACCGTCGTCTGCGACGCGCTCCGCAGGTATCACCTCCTGCGCGGCGACGACACGTTCATGCTCACAGGCACCGACGAGCACGGGCTCAAGATCGAGCGCCAGGCCAAGGAGCGCGGCCAGTCCCCGCAGGAGTTCGTCGACGCGATGAGCGCGCCCTTCCGCACGGCGTGGCCTGCGCTGTCGGTGGAGGCCTCGCAGTTCATCCGCACGACCGACGCCGCGCACAAGGCGTTCGTCCAAGACCTCTGGACGAGGATCGAGAAGAACGGCGACCTCTACGAGGGGACCTACGAGGACTGGTACTGCGTCGGCTGCGAGTCGTTCAAGACCGAGAAGGAGCTCCTCCCGGGCAACGTGTGCCCGCTCCACCAGAAGCCGGTCGAGCGCCTCAAGGAAGACACGTATTTCTTCCGGCTCGAGAAGTGGCAAAAACCCCTCCTCGACCTCTACGCCCGCCGGCCGGACTTCATCGCCCCCGCGACCCGCCGGAACGAGGTCGTGAGCTTCGTCGAGGGCGGGCTCAAGGATCTGTCGGTCTCGCGCACGAGCTTCTCGTGGGGAGTCCCCGTCCCCGGCAACCCCCGGCACGTGATGTACGTGTGGTTCGACGCGCTCACCAACTACCGGAGCGCCCTCGGAAACGGGGAAAATACACGATTTTGGCCTCCCCAGGGCAAGGTCGTCCACGTGGTGGGCAAGGACATCCTCCGCTTCCACGCGGTGTATTGGCCGGCGTTCCTGCTCGCGGCCGGTTACCGCGAGGACGAGCTGCCGTCGCAGATCTTCGCCCACGGCTTCCTCACCGTGGACGGGCAGAAGATGTCGAAGTCCCTGCGCAACGCGGTGGATCCGATCCGCCTCGCGCGCGAGCTCGGGCCCGACGTCCTCCGCTACCACCTCCTTCGCGCGATCTCGTTCGGGCAAGACGGCGACTTCGACCACGCGGCGCTCATCGAGCGCTACAACGCCGACCTCGGGAAGAACCTCGGCAACCTGCTCAACCGCACCCTCGGGCTCTGCTCCAAGCTCACCGGCGGCAAGACCCCGCAGATGGGCGCGCGCACGCCCCTCGAGGACGACCTCGTCGCGCGGGTGAGCGCGGAGGTCGCGACCGCGGCCGAGGCCTGGGAGTCGCTCGAGATCCACCGGGCGCTCGAGGCGACCTGGGCCATCTCGTCGGCGGCGAACACCTACATCGACCGCGCCGCGCCCTGGGCGTCGGCGAAGGCCGGCGACACCGCCCGCACCGAGACGATCCTCGCCTCGCTGCTCGAGGTCTTGCGGCACCTCGCGGTCCTCGCGTGGCCGGCCATCCCCGGCAAGGCCAACGAGCTCTGCGGCCAGCTCGGCGTCCCCCCGATCGCGCCGCGGCAAGGCTCCGATCTCTGGCCGACGGCGTTCGCGCCGCGCGCGGGGGGCGAGGCGCTCGGCACGCCGACCGCGCTGTTCCCCGTCATCGACCCCGATCGCCAGAAGGAGCTCCTCGAGCGCCTCGCGCCCAAGCCGGCCGAGGAGCCGGCGCCGGCAGCGCCGGCGGCCCCGCCGAAGGCCGCGCCGCCTGCCGACGCGTCGGGGTCCATCACCATCGACCAGCTCACCGCCGTCGAGCTCAAGGTCGGCCTGGTGAAGACCGCGGAGCGCGTGCCGAAGAAAGACAAGCTGCTCAAGCTCTCCGTCGACATCGGCGAGCCCGAGCCACGCACGATCGTGGCGGGGCTCGCGCTCACCTTCCAACCCGAGGCGCTCGTCGGCAAGCGCGTCGTCGTCGTCGCGAACCTCGCGCCCCGCGACTTCGGCAAGGGCCTCGTCTCCCACGGGATGCTCCTCGCCACCGGTCCCTCCGAGGCGCTCCACCTCGCGACGATCGACGACGCCGTCGCCCCCGGATCGCGGCTGAAATAGCCGCGCGCGTGCGACCGGGGTGCCGCAGGGCCTCGGCGCCGCACGAACGTGCGGGCGGTTTGTCGGCTC
>JAEUKG010001010.1 GCA_016794325.1 Myxococcales bacterium
ATCAAGGAAGACGAGGCCAAGCGAGACGCCGCCACGCCGCCCAAGAAGGTCGAAGTCGCGCCCCCGAAGTGAGCGCGCGCGCGGCCGTCAGTCCGGAGCGCGACGCTCCTCGAGGAGGCGCTCGACGCGCCCCGGCTCGAAGAGGAACGTCACCCATCGGCGGGGGTCGCTCTCGAAGGCGCGCCGAACGCGGGCGCCGCGCGTGGACGTGCGCGGAGCGAAGGCGCGGAGCATCGAGAGGAGCTCGTCTTCGCGCCACGGCATGGTCGGGCGCTCCCAGCGCACCGAACGAACCCCAGCTCCGCTCCGCTCGACCCCGAAGCCGGCGACCTCGAGGGCGCCCGCGAGGTCGGCGCTCGCCCCGACGCGCGCGGCGACAGAACTCGCGGCGTCCCGGGTGACTCGCGCCGCGAAGCGCCTCAGGTCTTCGAGGGCGAGCGGAGCCGCCTTCGCGTCGACGAGGTCCCCACCGCCGGGCGCCGTCTCCGTCGCGATCACCTCGGCGCCGTCGTCGATCGCGCCGTCCGGGTCGAGGAAGAGCTCCGCGTGGCCGCGGACCGTCGCCGCGCCGTCGCCGTAGAGCGCCGCCGCGATGGCGTCGGCGCGGTAGACCGGTCGCCCCGGAGGGACGTGGACCGTCACCGTCGCCTCGCCCCCCGGAGACAGCCTCGCGGTCGAGGCTCGCACCGAGAGCGGCTCGCCTCCGTCGCTCACCTTGAAGTCGACGGCGGCGTCGTCTCCGTCCACGGTGGACACGTAGCGGACGAGGATCTCCGCCGTCCCTCCGACGGTGAGGCGCGGCGGAGGCGAGAGCTGGCGGAAGAACCGGATCCGCCGCGGCACGTCCTGCGAGCGGACCTGCCCGCGGTCGATCGACGTCCGCCGGACCCTCGGCGCGCCCTCGAGGGTCAGGTCGAAGCGCGACTCGCGGAGGAGCTTCTTCAGCGCGACCACGAGGTTCTCGGGGTACTCGTCCGGCGCCCCGACCGGGGCTCGATCGCCCTCGAAGGCGAGCGCCACCAGGTCGCCGTGCGCGTCGAGGGTGGGGCGGAGGTCGAGCGCCTCGAGGAGCGCGACCAGCCCCGTCGCCGACGCCAGCCGCTCCGGCGGCGCCCAGGCGCCGGCCGACTTCTTGAGCGCCTTCCACGCCGCGGGGAAGTCCTCGCGCTGGAGCAGCAGCCGCGTGGACTCGAACCGTACGAGCGTACCCACGTCGAGCGCCCCGCTACAGCATCGCGCGCAGGGCGGCGGGGTCGGTGACGGTGAGCCGGTCGCGGGTGTAGTCCACCTGGATCGCGGGGAAGCTCTTCGTCACCGCGAGGATGCCCATCGCGATCGGGACCCCGAGCTGGGCCTCGATCTCGGCGCACAGCTTGGTCCAGGGCATCGCGATCGAGCCGTCGGGCGCGGGCGCGCCGAACGATGTAACATGCATGTAAATCTGGCGCGCCACCCGGACGGGGTTCGGGGCGCCGACGTGGGTGACCCGGCGGCTCGTGTAGAGGTCGCGGAACCGCGAGGCCACCATCTGGAGCACGCTCCGCATCCAGGGCTTCATCGCCTCGAGCTCCTGCTCGAAGACGTCCTTGGTGACGACGAGCACGGTCGTCTCTTCGGTCGCGAGCACCGTCGCGGTGCGGGGGCTGTCGGTGAGGATCGCCATCTCGCCGAACACCTGGCCGGGCCCGAGCTTCTGCATGACGCTCACCGTGCCGTCGATGATCTTGAGCACCTCGCACCGGCCGCTCACGATGATGTACGCGCTGTCGCCGGGGTCGCCCTCCTTCACGACGTAGGAGCCCTTGGGGAACGTCGTCTGCGGGAACTCCGTCCCGCCGCGCATGAAGCGCACGAGGTCGTCCTTGAGCTCGCTCGGGCCCGCGTGGCGCTGGCTCCGCTGGCGCGCCATCGCCTTGCCGACGATGCGCTCGAGCTCGCTCGGCACCGAGCCCTCCTTGCACACCGACCGCAGCGGCGGCACGTCGCACGCGATCGCGGCCTTGAGCGTGGCCTCGAAGCCGTCGGCCATGTACGGCGGCCGCCGCGCGAGGATCTCGTAGAGCAGCCCTCCGAGGAGGAAGACGTCGGCGCGCGGATCCAGGAGCGCGCGGTTGCCCTGCGCCTGCTCCGGCGACATGTACGCGACGGTGCCGATGACCGACTCGTCGGTCGCCGACGCCGGCCGGCCGGCGCGCGGCGGCTTGCTCGGCCGCGGCGCCTCCTCGTGCTCCATCGCCCGGGCGATGCCCCAGTCCATCAGGTACACCTGGCCGAAGTCGCCGACCATGACGTTGTCCGGCTTCACGTCGCAGTGGAGGATGCCCTTCGAGTGGGCGAACGCGAGCGCGTCGCACACCTTGATCACGACCTCGAGGAGGTTGAAGAGCACCCCGGTCTCGATCTTCCCGGGCGGGAGGCTCTTGATGATGTGCTTGAGCGGCTGCCCCTGCACGAGCTTCATCGTGAAGAAGAGGCAGCCGTTCGGGTCCTCGCCGACGTCGTACACCGGCACGATGTGCGGGTGATCGAGCGCGGCGTTGACCCGCGCCTCGCGCAAGAACATCCGGACGAGGTTGTCGTCGGCGAGGAGCGTCTTGTGGATCGACTTCTTCGCGACCCTGCGGGCGAGGGCGCGGTCGCGCACGATCGCGATCGACCCCATCCCGCCCTCGGCGATCTTGCTCTCGAACGCGTGGCGCTCCACCGCGGGCGCGCGGAGCGCTTGCAGCAAGGGGTCGACCTCGGCGGGGTCGAGGGACGTGCGGTCGGCCGTCGAGTCCCCGCTGCGGGCGAGGCGCGCGTGCCGCTCGACCACGGTGGCCATGGGCTCGGGCCCCGTGATGATCCGCGTGTCGAGCGAGGGGAGCCGCGGCTTTTCGTCGCTCACTGCACCATGATACGTGCGTTTTGCACGCGGTGGGAGCCCCGTGGCGGGGGGGCATCCCTGACGCCCGGTGGCGCGTAACCTCAGCG
>JAEUKG010001012.1 GCA_016794325.1 Myxococcales bacterium
GACGGACTTGCCGTCCGGCGACGCCTGAGGCTGGAAGGCGCCGGCGAGGGTGTTCGTCACCTGGAAGAGTCGCCGGGTCGAGCGCTCCCAGGCGTAGACGTTGTAGATGCCCTCGAAGCGATCCGAGTGGAAGAGGACGTAACGACCGTCCGGCGTGAACGAAGGTCCGCCGTCTTGGGCGCGGTCGTGGGCGACGAGCTCCCACGTGCCGGTCGCGACGTCGACGACGCGGATGTCACGGTAGCCCCCGCGCGTCCACACCGAGTAGGCCACGTGGCGGCCGTCGGGTGAGAAGCGGGGGCCGTAGGCCTGCTCGAACGGCTCGCTCTGGACGAGGGCGCGCACGTTGGTGACGCCGAGCGGCCACGCCCCCGACAGGTCGCCGATCTGCAGGTAGCGCGTGCCCCGGTGGTTGGTCACGAACACGACGTGGCGACCGTCGGGCGAGACGTCGGGCTCGGCGGCGCGGAAGCCGGTGGTCATGCGCTGGCGGGGCTCGCGCCCGTTTTCGCTCCGCTCGCCCGCCTTCACCGCGAAGAGATCGTTGAACGAGAAGACGAAGTTCGAGACGTCGCCGTTCGAGAAGACGACGTGCCCGTCGGGGTGGAACGCGCTCGTCGTGCGATCGCTGGTGCGGATCATGTGGGTCCGCTCGCCGGGCTTCGACCCGACGACGTGGCCCGCGGCGTCGCGCGTGACGGGGAGCGTCCAGACGCCGACGCGGTGATCGAGGTCGTCGGCGTAGTAGGCGACCTCGCCCGCGTGGCCGCTCCAGGCCTTCTCGGGGACGAAGCGCGGGTGGGCCGCGTATTGCCCGTGGAAGGTGATCCGCCGCCCCGGCCGCAGGCCGCGCTGGCGCACCCGCGCCGCTTGTTCGGCGTAGTGCTTCTTCATCCAGCTCGTCCAAGCGGGATAGAGCTCCTCGAAGGTGCGGCCGGTGGCGCGCCGGGCCGACCGGTTGATGCCCCAGGGGATCAGCTGCGAGCCGTAGTCGCGCAACATCGCCCGGAGCGCGGAGTAGCCGTACGTCTTCGTGATCCAGTCGATGAAGAACGAGCCGTAGAGGTAGGCGATGTTGCCCTGGGGCCAGCGCCGCACCGAGCCGTTCATCTGGTCGAGGCGCGCGATGTTGTCCTCGAGCACGTCGGTCCGCATCCACATGTCCCAGAGGCCGCTGCGGAGCCGGCCGCCGCTCGTGCGGTTGGACTCGAACATCACCGCGAGGCCCTCGATGATCCAGCGCGGCTGGGCCTGGTTCGGGGCGAGCGACTTGCCGAGCACCGCGTTGACGAGGGCGGGGATCCCGCGCACGTGATCGGTGTGCAGGACGTGGGTGTATTCGTGGGTGAGGAGCTCGAGGTACCAGTCGTCCACGTCCCCGAGCGGCGACATGTCCTCGGGCGCGGTCATGAAGATGCGCACCGTGTTGTACGGCAGGGACGTGGCCGAGCCGTTGGCCGACTCCACCTGATCGGTGAGGACGATCTCCGGGATCTCGGTCGGGACCCAGCCGAGCTCCTCCGACATCGACGCGTAGAACGCCTCGCCGGTGTCGGCCACGTGCTGCGCGACCTCCTCGGAGCCCGAGTAGTACGTGACCTTGAAGTGCGGCGTGTGCAGCGTCTTCCACTCGAGCGTCGGCTCGTTCACCGCGCGCGCCGGCCGCGCGACGAGCGCGATCGCGAACGCGAGCGCGACGATCAGCGAGCGAAACCGGAGACGCACGAGGCCGAACACGTTATCGCATCAGCCGGTCGCGATGACGGCGTTCTCACCACGCTCACCCACAGCGACCCACTCGAGGTAACCGGGCGTGACGACTCGGGCTTCCGGCGAACGTAGGGCGACCTCCGACACGAAGCCGTCGAGGTCGATCCCGGGCAGCAGGTGGACGCCGCGCTCGAGCGGCGCGAAGAACGCGTCGTGGTGGGTCGGGATCACTACACGAGGCGACAGCGCGCCGAGGAGGCGGGCGACGTAGTTCTGCGTGCCCCGCCGCCCCGCGAGGCCGGCCACGAGCACGTCGGCGCGCTCGCCCTCGAGCTCGGCGTCGACGAGGTCGGCGCTGCCGTTGTGGTAGAGCGTGACGCCGGGCGCGCGCACGAGGATGCCGAACGCGCCGCCCATCTTGTAGTGCATCACGCGGCCGGGGCCGCGCGGCGGGGTGAGCACCTCGCCGGGGAGCTGCGGCACCTTCACGGGACCGACCGTCACCCGGCCGTGGCGGCTGGGCACGAAGCGGATCTCGAGATCGCCGACGTGCACCAGCGCCCCGCCGGCCGGCACTTGCACCAGCTTGGCCTCGGGCAGGCCCGCGGCGCGGCCCCACGCGCACGTCGACGCGGAGCCGACGAGCTTGGCGCCGGTGAGGCGCGCGGCGAGGGGCGCGTCGGCCACGTGGTCGTAGTGGCTGTGGCCGCAGAGCACGGCGTCGACGCGCGGCGGGAGGTGCCGGCGGATCGCGTCCTCGTCGGGGACGATGGGCTTGAGCGCGGTCGCGAGCAAGCTCCCGCGGGTGAGGAACGGATCGACGAGCACGCACGCGCCGGGGCTCTCGATGACGTAGCCCGCGGTGCCGAGCCACGACAGGCGGAGCGGCGCGCCCTGGCCGACGCCGCGCGGGCGGAGGTCGGCCCGAGGCCGCCAGCGCGGGAACATTCGCTCGTACACCGAAGGGAAGCGCATATGGTGCATACTACCGAACGTGCCTCGCCGGCTCACGGTCTATGGTCACCGCGGCGCTCCGCTCGAGCTCCCCGAGAACTCGCTGGCCTCGTTCGCGCGGGCGCTCGAGCTCGGGGTCGACGCGATCGAGACCGACTGCCACATGACCCGCGACGGCGTGGTCGTGCTCGCCCACGACCCGCGCGGCACCCGCACGGCGGGGTGCGACGACGAGATCCGCGATCGGCCCTGGTCCACCGTCTCGCGGTGGGACCTCGGCCGCGGCTTCGTCGACGCCCGCGGTGAGCGGAGCCTCGTCGGCGCCGGCCACCACCCGCCCACGTTCGAAGAGGCGCTCGCGGCGTTCCCCGGCGCGCGCTTCAACGTCGACGCGAAGCAAGAGGAGCCGAACATGATCCCGGCCCTCCTCCGGCTCGTCCGGCGCGCCGACGCGTGCGGGCGCGTGCGCATCGCGAGCTTCTCGCAGACGAACCTCGCGCGGGTGAGGCGCGCCGGCTACGAGGGCGAGACCGCGCTCGGGCCCCACGAGGTGGTCGCGCTGCGGGTGGGCCCCCGCTGGCTCGCGCCCTGCGTCGTGCGGGGCGCGCGCGCGATGATCCCGACGCGCCAAGGCCCCGTCGATCTCTCCTCGCGCGCGTTCATCGAGCGATGCCACCGCCTGGGCGTCGCCGTCGACTACTGGACCGTCGACGACCCCACCGAGGCGCGCGCCCTCTTCGCCCGCGGGGCCGACGGCGTGGTCACGAACGATCCCCGCGCGCTGGTCGCCGCCGCGCGCGCGATGCTCTGACCCCGAACCCCCAACCCCCCCCCCCCCCCCCCCACCCCCCCCCCCCCCCCCCCCCCCCCCCCCCCCCCCCCCCCCCCCCCCACCCCCCCCCCCCCACCACACCCACCCCCCCCCCCCCCACCCCCCCCACCACCCCCCCCCCCCCCCACCCCACACCCCCGGGCCACCCCCCCCACC
>JAEUKG010001118.1 GCA_016794325.1 Myxococcales bacterium
AGGCCGATTTCGAGCTCCCGGCCGCGATCGAGGGCGGCGAGTACACCCTCCAGGTCGCGCTCGACGACGGCACCCGCGACACGCGGAAGATCGTGGTGAACACGTACGAGGCGCCGCGCCTGAAGAAGAGCGTGGAGCTCCTCCGCAAGGCCTACGGCGAGGGCGACAAGGTCTCGGCCGCGATCGAGATCAAGCGCGCGACGGGCGAGCCCTTCGCCGACAAGGCGCTGTCGGCGGTGGTCACCGTCGACGGGGTCGAGACCGCGCGGCTCTCGATCAAGACCGACAAGTCCGGCGTCGCCGCCGTGGGCTTCGACCTCCCCGCGAAGATCGCGCGGGGCGACGGGCTCCTCACCGTCCTCGCCGACGACGGGGGCGTGACCGAGTCGATCCAGAAGCGCATCCCCATCGTCACGAAGTCGCTCGCGGTCGGCTTGTTCCCCGAGGGCGGCGACCTGGTGGAGGGGGTCCCGGGGCGCGTGTACTTTGCAGCAAAAACGCCGCTCGGGAAGCCGGCCGACGTCGAGGGCCGGGTGGTGGACGACCGCGGCGCGGTGGTCGCCGACCTGCGCTCCATCCGGGACGGGCTCGGGCGCTTCGAGCTGACGCCGGCGCCGGGCCGGACCTACGCGGTTCAGATCACGAAGCCCGCGGGGATCACGTCGCGCTTCACCGTGCCCGCGGCGAAGCCGTCCGGCTGCTCGCTCCGCGCCGTCGACGGCGCGGCGCCCGACAAGGTGAGGGTCGCGGCGATCTGCGACACCGGGCGCGAGCTGATCGTCGAGGCCGTCCTCCGCGAGCAGCGCGTCGCCGGCGGCGCGGTTCAGGTGGAGGCGAAGAAGCCGTCGCTCATCGAGCTGCCCGTCTCGCCGACGCTCCAGGGCGCGGTTCGCGTCACGCTCCTGTCGAGCAAAGACGAGCCGCTCGCCGAGCGCCTCGTGTACCACGGGCGCGGGCAAGACCTCCGCGTGTCGATCTCCGCCGACAAGAAGGCGTATTCGCCGCGCGAGCGCGTGAAGCTCAAGGTCAAGACCACCGACGGTGCGGGCAAGCCCGTCCGCGCGAACGTCGGCCTCGGGGTGGTCGACGACACCGTCCTCTCGTTCGCCGACGACAAGAGCGCGCGCGTGCTCGCGCACCTCTTCCTCGAGCCCGAGCTCTCGAGCCTGGACGCCGAGCCGCTCGAGGAGCCGAACTTCTACTTCTCCGACAAGCCCGAAGCGGCCGCATCCATGGACGCCCTCCTCGCCACCCGCGGGTGGCGGAGGTTCGAGTGGCGCGAGGTGCTGGCGCCCCCGACCGAAGACCGCGGCCGGTTCGGCACCGGCGCGGCCGCGGCGAGCGTCGCGCCTCCCTCGCCCGTCGCCCCCGCCGTCGACGCCCCCGTCGAGAGGGAGGCGAACCTCCGCAAGGCCGCGCGCCCCGGCGCCCCTCGGCCCGCGCGCGCGCTCGCGGCGGCGCCCGTCGAGGTGAAGAAGGACCAGCCCGCCCGCCCGCGCGACCTCGCGCAGGGGCCTGCCGCGCCCGCGGCCAAGCCGATGGCCTTCGACCGCCGAGCGCGGGGCGACGTGGCCGTCGACGGTCTGCTGATGGACGAAGAGGTGCCGGCGTTCGCGCCGGTGCGCGTCTTCCCGATCCCGGAGTACCCCGCGAAGTACGACGGCCCGCGCACCGATTTCCGGGAGACGGTGTACTGGAACCCGTCGGTGCAGACGAGCGACGACGGCGTCGCCGAGGTGTCGTTCCCCCTCTCCGACGCGGTGACTTCGTTCCGCGCGACGGCCGAGGGCTTCTCGCAGACCGGGCTCGCCGGCGGCGGGCAAGCGGTGGTGGCGTCGAAGATGCCGCTCGCGCTCGACGCGCGGCTGCCGGTCGAGGTGACCTCGGGCGACGAGATCCGCCTGCCGGTGACGCTCACCAACGAGACCGACGGGCCGCTCGAGGCCGACCTCGCCGCGTCGTTCGGCCCGGCGTTCAAGCTGCGCGACAAGTCCAAGGGAGGGCGGATCACGGTGGCCGCGGGCGAGAAGAAGGCGCTCTTCTTCCCGCTCCAGGTCGTCGCCGGCAGCGGCGAGGGAGACGTGGACCTCTCCGTCGCGACGCTCGGCCTGCGGGACCAGATCAAGAAGAAGATCCGAGTCGTCCCGCTCGGCTTCCCGTTCGAGCGGAGCGCGTCGGGCACGGCGAAGGGCGGCGCTCCGGGGGCCGTCCACGAGATCATGGTCGACGAAGCGCTGCCGGGGTCGGTGCGCGCGAGCGTGACGATGTACCCCTCGCCGGTCGCGACGATGACGAAGGGGATGGAGGGGATGATCGCCGAGCCCGGCGGCTGCTTCGAGCAGACGTCCTCGACCAACTACCCCAACGTCATGATCCTGAGCTACCTCGCGGCCAACGACGCCTCGGACGCGGCGCTGGTGCAGCGCACCCACGGGCACATCGATCGCGGCTACAAGCTCCTCACCGGCTACGAGACGCCCCAGAAGGGCTACGAGTGGTTCGGGAAGTCGCCGGGTCACGAGGCGCTCACCGCCTACGGGCTCATGGAGTTCGCCGACATGGCGCGCGTCTACGACGTCGACCCGGCGATGGTGGATCGCACCGCCGCGTGGCTCATGAGCCGCCGCGACGGCAAGGGCGGCTTCCAGCGATCGAGCGAGGCGCTCGACAGCTTCGGTCGCGCCGGCGAGGCGACCACCAACGCCTACATCGTGTGGGCGCTCGCCGAGGCCAAGCGGACGTCGGGCCTGGAGAAGGAGCTCGCGTCGTCGCTCGCTCTCGGCGCCCAGACCAAGGACCCGTACCTCCTCGCGCTGACGACGAACACCGCGCTCGCGACCAAGGCCCCCGAGGCGCAGCCGATGGTCACGCGCCTCGCCGCGATGCAGGACAAAGACGGGGGATTCGCGGGGGCGAAGGAGTCGATCACGATGTCGGGCGGCGACTCGCTCACCATCGAGACGACGTCGCTCGCCCTCCTCGCGCTGATGAAGGCCTCCCCGAACCGCGAGCGCGACGCCGAGATCCGCCGCGCGGTGGAGTACCTCGAGGGCCACCGCAGCGGCGCCGGGAGCTGGGGCAACACCCAGGGGACCATCCTCGCGCTCAAGGCGCTCTCCGGGTACGCGGAGTACTCGCGCCAGGCGTCGGCGCCCGGCAAGGCGACCTTGATCGTCAACGGCCGCGAGCAGGGCACGATCGCCTTCGAGAAGGGGAGGCGCGAGCCCCTCGTGTGGGACGACTTCACCAAGGCCCTCACGCCCGGCAAGAACACGGTGGAGGTCCGCCTCGACAGCGCCGCGTCGCTCCCCTACTCGGTGTCGGTGAGCTACCGCTCGGCGCAGCCGGCCGCGTCGGCCCGCGCCAAGGTGTCGGTCACGACCACGATCGACAAGTCCACCGTCAAGATGGGCGAGGGCGTGAAGGTCCGCGCCCACGTCGAGAACAAGACGGCCGACGGGATCCCGATGACGATCGCGCGCGTCGGCATCCCCGGCGGGCTCGCGTTCCAGACCTGGCAGCTCAAGGAGCTCCGCGACCGCGGCGTCATCGACTTCTACGAGACGCGGCCCCGCGAGGTGATCCTCTACTGGCGCGCGCTCGCCCCCTCGGCGAAGAAGGACGTCGACCTCGACCTCCTCGCGCAGTCGCCGGGCGTGTACGAGGCCCCCGCGACCTCGGCCTACCTCTACTACACCGCCGAGGACAAGGCGTGGACGGCGCCTTTGAAGGTGACCGTCGACCGCTGAGCGCCGCCGCTGGAGTATCCTCCGTGGGATGCCGGCGGCGCGCGCACCGAGCACCGAGGCGGCCGATGCGCCGCGCGAGCTCACGCTGGTGCCCCAGCGGGCGCTCGCGCGCGCCGAGCTCGACGACGTGCGCACGTTGCACCTCTGGACCGGGAAGGTCCGCGATCTGTCGCCGCTCCGTCGGGCCAAGCAGCTCTCGAAGATCGTGCTCTACCAGACGAGCGTGACCGACCTCTCACCGCTCGTCGGCCTCGAGTCGCTCGTCGACCTCCCGCTCTACGTGTACCCCGAGCTCGCCGACCTCGGGCCGATCGCGGGCCTCTCCGCGCTCGAGGCGCTGGAGATCGAGGCGCCTCGGGCGGTGCGCCTCCTCCACGGGCGCTTGCGGGCGATCGGCGCGCTCCGCCGGCTCCGGCGCCTCTCGGTGTGGTCCGCGCCGCGCGCGCCTCTGGAGTGGCTCGGGTCCCTCTCCGGCCTGCGCGACCTCGTGGTGCGCGGCTGCAGAGTCCGCGCGACGTGGCTCGCGGGCCTCGACCTGCGGACGCTGGACCTCCAGCGCTGCGGCACCACGGACCTCGGCGAGCTCGCCGGGATGCGACGGCTGCGGGCGCTCTCGCTCGCGGCCAACGGCCTCACGGAGGTGCGCGCGCTCGACGCGCTCGCGGGGTTGCGCTTCCTCTCGGTCTCCCACAACCGCCTCACCGACCTCCGGCCCCTCGCCGGGCTCCCCAAGCTCACGCGGCTCGACGCCGACTTCAACCAGATCGCGTCGCTCCCGCGCGACCTCGGGGCCTGGGCGCGCCTCGAGTCGCTGAACCTCCGCCACAATCGCCTCACCGACGTCGCGCCGCTCGCCGCCCTGCGCCGCCTGAGCACGCTGCGGCTCGACGAGAACCGCGTCGGGAGCGTCGCGCCGCTCCGCGGTCTCCGGCGGCTCGCGTACCTCTACCTGAGAGAGAACCGCGTCCGCGATCTCGCGCCGCTCGCGGCGCTTCGGGCGCTCGTGGTGCTCGAAGTCGCGGGAAATCCAGCCCCGGTCGACGGCCTCTTCGCCCTCCCGAAGCTCGTGCGAGTAGACTCCACCTTCGCCAAGGACGCGGCCGCCGGGGCCGCGGGCGCCCGCCCATGAGCGACATCGACGACTTCCTCCACGCCGCGGTCACGGCGCTCCCCGTCGGAGACGGCGTCGTCCTCCTCGACTCGTTCTCCGAGCACAACCCCGACTTCTTCGATCAGGTCGTCGAGCTCTTCGGCGCGACGGCGGAGCGTCACGTGCGCGCGGAGGCGAAGCTCGGCCCGAAGCGGCGGGGGGCGCTCCGCGCGCTCGAGGTCGAGGGCGTGCGCGTGCTCGGCGGCTCCGCCTTCGACGCGGAGCACGCGCGCGCGAGCCACCGCGTCGGGTTCGCGATGGCGCCCATCCTCGCGAAGGACGGCCGCTCCGGCCTCCTCGTGGTGCAGATCGAGACCGCGTCGCGGAGGAGCGCGGTCGCCGTCGACCACTGGGTGCTCATGCGCAAAGACGCGCGCGGGGCGTGGCAGCGCGCGCCGATCCCGGCGCCGACGCGGGACGCGCTCTACCTCACCGAAGAGACCGGCGGCTGAGCCCTGCACGCGCCCGAGCTGCCGCGAAAGACCTGCGCGTAGCCCATCTCGGCCAGCGGCGGAGCGCAGTCGACCGAGCGATCGGGGGTGCGGCCCGGCGGCCCGCCCCGCTATTCTCGTCGACTCGGGGTGATCGATGGGACGGCGACGACGCTCGGTGGAGGATGCTGCGGCGGAGCGGGCTCCGGCGATCCTCGTGGTCGAGGACGACGACCTCGTGGGCCGCGCGCTCGCGCGTCTGCTCCGCGCGTTCGGCGAGGTCGAGGTGGTGCGCGGCGCGAGCCAGGCCCGCGCCGCGCTCGGGCGCCGCCGCTGGGGCGGCATGCTCGTCGACGTGGGGCTCCCCGACGGCGACGGCCTCGAGCTCGCGCGCGAAGCGCTCGAGCAGCGCCGCGCGGCGGAGGTGCTCGTCCTCTCCGGGCACGTGGATCGCGACCGCCTGCGTCGCGCGCACGCGCTCGGCGTCGGCTACCTCGTGAAGCCCGCGCTCGAGGAGGATCTGCGGCTCTTCGCGCACCGCGCGCGCGGCGTCCGCCTCGACGCGCTGGTGCGAGCGGCGGTGGAGGAGTGGCGTGAGCGCTACGAGCTGACCGACGCGGTCGCGGACGTCCTCGGCCTCGCCGCCGCGGGGGCGTCGCGCGCCGAGCTCCACGAGCTCCGCGGCGTCTCGGAGGAGACCATCAAGAAGCAGGTGCGGAGCCTCATCACCGCGACCGGCGACGCCACCCTCGAGGCGGCGGTGAGCAGGCTCCTGCGGGAGGCGATGCCGCGCGCCGCGCGTCGCGCGCCCTCGCGCGCGACGGGGTAGAGACGCGCCGGCGCCGTCGGCTAGGATCCAGCCATGTCGAAGCGACGCGCCGAGTGCAGCTGCGGGGCCCTCGCGGTGACGTGCGAGGGCGATCCGATCCGGGTCTCGGTGTGCCACTGCACCGCCTGCCAGCGGCGGACGGGCGCGCCCTTCGGCCAACAGGCCCGTTGGGCCGCCGAGCACGTCACGATCGAGGGCGCCTCCACCGCGTTCTCGCGCGCGGGGGACTCGGGCGGCCGCGTGACCTTCCACTTCTGCGCGACGTGCGGCGCCAGGGTGTACTTCACCGTCGTTCGCATGCCGGGGATGATCGCGGTGCGGGTGGGGGCGTTCGCGGAC
>JAEUKG010000762.1 GCA_016794325.1 Myxococcales bacterium
CCCGATCGCCCGCGGGGCGAGCGCAACGTCGGCTCGAGGGGCGCGTCCGGCGGTGACGACTGGAGCACGGTCGCGTCGGCGTGCCCTCGCCCGCTCGCGGCGAGGACCGTCGGCGCGGGCTCGGTCGGCGACGCCGACAGCGGCAACGGCGGCGCCCCCGGCAAGCGCATCGTGCCCGGGGCGACCTCGGCCCCCGCGAGGGCCGCGGTGAGCTCCGCCATCGAGCCGTGGCGGTCCCGCGGGTCGGGCGCGAGCGCGCGGTCGACGACGTCGGCGAGCGACCGCGGGACGTGGCGAGCGAGGGCGTCGGCGCGCCGCGGGGTTCCGTCGCGGACGCGAGCGAGGAGGCTCGCGCCGCGGCCGTCGAAGGGGAGCACCCCCGTGAGCATCTCGAAGAGGCACACCCCGCACGCGTACACGTCGGTGCGCGGGGTGACGAGCTCGCCCCGGATCTGCTCCGGCGCCATGTATCCCGGTGTGCCCACGAGGAGCCCCGACCGCGAGAACGAAGACCCGCTCTCGTCCACCAGCTTGAGCACGCCGAAATCCAGGACCTTGACGACCCCGTTCGCGCAGCAGAAGACGTTGGCCGGCTTCACGTCGCGATGAACGATGCCGACCGCGTGCACCGCCTCGAGCGCGCTGGTGACCTGGAGCATCACCGCGACGGCGGCGGGCACGTCGAGCCGCTCGCGGGAGATGCGGTCGCGGAGCGACTCCCCCTCGAGCAGCTCCATGACCATGAACGCGGGCTCGTTCGCCGGCGCCTCGAACGCCCAGCACGTCACGATGTTCGGGTGGCTCAGGGCGCGCACGGTCTGGGCCTCGCGCTCGAACCGCCGGTAGCCGTCGACGTCGAAGACGCCGCTCGCCTCGAGGAGGAGCTTCACGGCCACGCGACGGCCGCCCTGCTCGTCGACCGCCGCCCACACCTCGCCCATGCCGCCGCGACCGAGCTCGCGATCGAGCCGATACCGACCCCCGAGAAGAGCTCCTTCGACGACGTTCATGGTTTGCGAGCGCTCGGGGCCGCCCGGTGAGCCGAACCGACGAGCACCACGAGGATATCGCAATCAGCGCGGTCTTCGCGCTAGCTTTGCGCGCCAAGTGCTTCGCCCGGGACTCCTCCTCGCCGAGAAATTCCGCATCGACCGGGCGCTGGGTGAGGGAGGCATGGGCGTGGTGTACGCCGCCACCGACGTGCGCCTCGGACGGCCGGTCGCGGTCAAGGTGATCCGCCAGGGCCGCGCGCGGCGCCCGGAGTCCAGGGCGCGCTTCGCGCGCGAGGCGCGGGTGATGGCGAGCCTCCGCAGCCGCCACGCCGTCACCGTCTACGACGTCGGCGAGCTCGACGACGGCAACCCCTACCTCGTGCAAGAGCTGGTCGACGGCGAGTCGCTCGCCGAGCGGCAGCGGCGCGCGCCGCTCGATGACGGCGCCGCGTGCGCCGCCGTCGCCGACGCGTGCGCCGCGCTCGCCGAGGCCCACGCCGCGGGCATCGTCCACCGCGACGTGAAGCCCGAGAACTTGCTCCTCACCGTCGACACCGACGGGGGCGCGATCGTGAAGGTCGCCGACTTCGGCCTCGCCCTCGAGGACGACGACGAGCGCCTCACGCGCACCGGCGCCCTCGTCGGCACCGCTCGCTACATGGCGCCCGAGCAGGTCGAGGCCGCCCGTGCGACCGACAAGACCGACGTCTGGGCGCTCGGGGTGGTGCTCTACGAGCTCCTCGCCCGGAGGGCGCCCTTCGAGGGGGCGACCCCCGCCGACCTCCTCGCGAACGTCGCCTCCACCCGGCCTATCCCTATAAGGATACACCGGGCCGACCTCCCGGCCCCGCTCGCCGACGCGGTCGACGCGTGTCTCCAGCGCGAGGGGGACGCGCGGCCCTCCGCCGCCGAGCTCCGCGAGCGGCTCCTGCCGTTCACGGCCGCGCCGCGCGTCGTCGCGCCGCCTGCGAAGGTCGCGACCACGCACGCGCCGGAGCGACGGCGGGCGCGCTCCTCCGCTCGGACGCTCGCGCTCGTCGCGGGAGCCACGCTGTTCGTCGGCGTCGGAGCGGCCACCGGCGCCGCGTTCTTCACCCGCTCCACGCCCAAGCCGCCCGAGCCACCGCCGCTCGTCCTCGCCACCGCCGCGCCTGCGGACGAAGACGCTTCGACCGGCACGGACGCGAGCACCGGCGGCGAGGCCGACGCCGGCGCTCGCTCACCCGGCGGCGACGGCGGCGCATGGCCGACCGGCGCGCCCTCGGCGTTGCGCCCCGGGCGCTGCGAGTGCCGGGACTACGGACGTCTTTGCCAGCGGCGCGGAGCTGCGGCGTGCGACTGCCAGTGCGCCGACTGCGAGCACACGTTCACGCTCCACCCGACCGAGGCAGCAGCGCTCGCGAAGGTGGGCGAGATCCCATACCCCGTCCACGGGTGGGTCGGCCCGAGCTTCGCGCCCGGTCAGACGTGCATCGGCTACTTCGCGTACAAACCCGGCCTCGCCGAGCGCCACCGAGGGGTGCTCGACTGCAGCTACCCTTGCACGGAGCGTGGCTACGACGCCGTCCACGGCGCTCCCTGCGCCGGCTACCACGAGGGGGGCGACTATCGGCGCGGCCGCTGGCACTGCGAGTGAGCCCAAGCGCTGGAAATGCCTCGCTTTCGGCCGTCGGCACCCCACCCACGCAAGAATCCCGGGAAGTTTCGCGGGCTTCCGCTCGTATAGCCCCGGGAGCCGCGGGAT
Organism: Myxococcales bacterium; assembly: GCA_016794325.1. GTDB lineage: Bacteria > Myxococcota_A > Polyangia > Polyangiales > Polyangiaceae > SXNL01. The sequence continues at coordinate 2,737 of JAEUKG010000762.1, forward strand.
CCGTTTGCGCTCCGCTCGCACTTGTCTACGGTGCGGCTAGGCTTGTGGACCTCTCGCGGGACCGATCCCGCACCTCGCTCGGGGAAACCTCCGTCATGAACCCTTTTTCCGAAGTGCTCCTCATCGTGCAGCGCGAGCTGCGCCGCAACTTCCGCAGCGTGAAGGGCATCGTCCTCGCCGTCCTCACCCTGCTGGGCGGCGCCGGCACGTCGATGCTGCTCGTGAAGTTCCAGCAGTTCAAGCGCGCCAAGCTCGCCGACATCTCGCCCGAGCAGATCCGCTCGCTCCGCGAGGAGGCGCTCTCGCAGGTGTACGACGCCGACACGGCCAAGAACCTCTCGGCGTCGCCCGAGGTCCTCTACTTCCTGCTGATGCTCACGATCTGGCTGACGCCGCTCCTCATCGTGTTCCTCGGCTTCGACAACGTGTCGAGCGAGCTCCAGCACCGCGCGGTCCGCTACTGGACCATCCGCACCCGCCGCGGCTCTTATTTCGTCGGCAAGTTCTTCGGGCTGTGGACGACGGTGTCGGTCATCACGCTCGCGATGAACTTCCTCATCTGGGTGGTGTGCATCGCCCGCGGTGAGGCGAGCGCCGGCGACACCTTCGGCTGGGGCGCCCGCTTCTGGCTCACGTCGCTGCCCATGAGCGCGGCGTGGTGCGGGGTCGCCACCTTCGTCGGCAGCTTCTTCCGGCAGCCGTTCCTCGCGCTCCTCGGCATCTGCGCGGGCTTCTTCGTGCTCTGGCTCGTGTGGGCCATCGGCGTCGGCACCAACACCGAGGCGCTGCTGTATTTCTACCCGAACTACTACGACAAGCTCCTCCTCTCGACGAAGATCTGGACCGCGGTCGGCGGCCTCGCGGCCTGCGCCGGCTTCGCGGCGGCGATGGTCGGCGGCGGCTCGTACCTCTTCGCCCGGAGGGACGTCTGATGACCACCGAGGAGAAGGTCGAGACCCCGAAGGCCGAGCCCCCCCCGTCGACCAACGGCGTGAAGGCGGAGGCCAAGGCCGACGAGCCCAAGGCCGAGGCCGAGAAGAAGGACGAGCCCAAGGCCGAGGCCAAGAAGGACGAGCCCAAGGCCGAGGAGCCCAAGAAGGCCGACGGGCCTCCCCTCCCCGCCGGTCCGCCCCTCCCGCCGCTGCCGCAGCTCTCCGCCGAGGCCCTCGCCAAGGCCGAGAAGCGCAAGGCCGGGCGCAAGAAGAAGGAGATCGAATACGCGGTCCGCCTCAACAAGATCACCA